>DATJPE010000030.1 GCA_035506535.1 Actinomycetes bacterium
CATGATCGCCCAGGGTCGGGTGACGGTCTGGTCGATCTCATCCAGCAGGTGACGGGCCAGCACCGGGTCGCGGAACTCGTCGAGGTACTTCACGGCCGCGCCTCCTCTGCGGACTGCGCGCCGACCGCCTCGGCCGGCGGACCGAGCTCCTCGCCCAGCAGGCCGAGGTCGTTGAACAGGGCCAGGGTCTGCAACGCCGAGGCCTCGTCGATCCTGGTCAGCCCGAAGCCGGCGTGCACGATGGTGTAGTCGCCGACCTCGATGTCGGGCAGGTAGGCGAGGCACACATCCTTGCTGACGCCGTCGAAGTCGACCAGCGCCATCCGGGTGCCGCGGTCCTCCCAGATCTCCGTGATGCGTCCCGGGACTCCAAGGCACATGGTCACTCCTTCGCGTCGGTGCGGTCGGTGGCGCCCGTGCGGAGGGCGGCCACGACGGCCTGCCCGAGGGACAGGCCGCCGTCGTTGGCAGGGACCTCGTGGTGGGTCAGCACCTCGAGACCGAGGCGGGCGACCCGCTGCCGCGTGAGCGAGAGCAGCAGGGCGTTCTGGAACACACCGCCGGTGAGCCCGACCAGCTCGATGCCTCGGGGTCGGGCCAGCGTGCGGGCGGCGTCGGCCACGCTGTCGGCCACCGCCTCGTGGAAGGCGAGGGCGAGCCCCGCGACGTCGGCCCCGCACCGCACCTGATCGGCCAACCAGCGCAGGAGGTCGCCCGGGTCCATGGTGGCGTCGGGCAGCACGGTGATCGCGGGACGGCCCGGGACCGGGCTCGCGCCGTAGGCCGCGGCGGCCTCGGCCGCCGCCTCGAGCTCGATGGCGGCCTGGGCCTCGAAGCTGATGCGGTGCCGGACGCCGAGCAGGGAGGCGACCGCGTCGAACAGCCGTCCCATGCTGGACGTCGGGATGCATCCGGTCCCGCGGTCGAGGACCGCCCGGAGCATCGCGCGTTCCTGCTCCTCCGTCGCCGCCACCGGAGGCAGGGTGGCGTCCCAGGCGATGCCGAGCTGGTGGAGCCAGGACAGGGCGACCCGGCACGGGTTGCGCACTGCGGTGTCGCCACCCGCGAGCGGCACCGCCGCGAGCGAACCGACGCGCTCGACGCGGGTGGGGTCGCTCCCCACGACCAGCAGCTCTCCGCCCCAGATGGTGCCGTCCGTGCCGTAGCCCGTCCCGTCGAAGGCGACACCGAGGATGGCTTCGCCCAGGCGGCCGCGTTCGGCGAGGAGCGACACGACGTGAGCGTGGTGGTGCTGGACGTCGACGAGCTCTCGGTCGCCCAGGTGCCGGTGCGCCCACGCGCGCGTGGCGTAGCCGGGATGGGAGTCTGTGGCGACGCGGACCGGGTCGACCTCGTACAGCCGCTGGAGGGAGTCGACGGTCCGTTCGAGCTCGCGCAGGCCCTCCAGACCCGCCATGTCCCCGAGGTGCTGGGACATGAAGGCGTAGCGGCCCCGGGTGAGGCACACGGTGTTCTTGAGCTCGCCACCGGTGGCCAGCACGGGGGCGACGGTGCGACCCAGGTCGACCGGCAGCGGTGCGCACCCGCGGGAGCGGCGTACCGGCATCATCTCGCCGTCGACGACCTGCAGCACCGAGTCGTCGCAGGGGAGATGGATCGGGCGGTCGTGCTCGAGGAAGGCGTCGGCGATCCCGGCCAGCCGCTCGCTGGCCCGCTCGTCGTAGCAGATCGGTTCGTCGGTGAGGTTCCCGCTGGTCATGACGAGGGCCGCGGGGGCCCAGCCGCCGCCGCCCGGAACCGGTCCGAGCAGCAGGTGGTGGACCGGGGTGTACGGGAGCATCAGCCCGATGCGTGGGTTGTTCGGCGCGACGAGACCGCCCAGGGGGCTCTCCGGACGGCGCCGGAGCAAGACGATCGGTCGGACCGCCCCGGCGAGCAGCGCCGCCTCGGTCTCGTCGATGGTCGCGTGGCGGCGTGCGGTCGCCAGGTCGCGGACCATGACCGCGAAGGGTTTGTCGGGGCGCCGCTTGCGCTCGCGCAGCCGTGCGACGGCTCCGTCGTCGTCGGCCAGGCACGCCAGGTGGTAACCGCCGATCCCCTTGACCGCGACGATCCCGCCCTCGCGCAGGACCCGGTGCGCGGCGGCCAGCGCCTCCTCCGATCCCTCGGTACGCCCGCCGGCCGCGTCCACGAACCACAGCGACGGGCCGCAGGCCGGGCAGGCGAGCGGCTGCGCGTGGAAGCGGCGGTCGGCCGGGTCGTCGTACTCGCGCCGGCACCGCTCGCACATCGCGAAGCTCGCCATCGTCGTGCGGGGCCGGTCATAGGGCAGGTCGCGGATGATCGTGAAGCGCGGCCCGCAGTTCGTACACGTGATGAAGGGGTGGCGGTGGCGCCGATCGCCCGGGTCCCCCATCTCGCGCAGACAGTCCTCGCACACGGCGGTGTCGGCGGGCACCAGCGTGGTGGCGGCCTGCCCGCCCCGGCTGGCGACGATCCGGAACCCCTCGCCCGCGTCGCCCAGCGGCGGTACGGGCTCCGCCGCGACCGCGACCACGCGGGCCAGCGGCGGCGCGTCCTCGTGGAGGCGGTCGAGCAGCTCCTCCACCGCGCCCGCGGAGCCCTCGGCCTCGAGGAAGACCGAGGTGGCGTCGTTGCCCACGAAACCGGACAGCCCCAGCTGCGTGGCGACGCGGTGGACGAAGGGTCGGAAGCCCACCCCCTGGACGACCCCCTCGACGCGTGCCCGGACCCGCACGACCGGTTCCACGCCGGTGGCAGCCGGGCTCATGCGCGCCGCCAGAGCATGACCCGATTGTTGCCCGAGTCGGCGACCGCGAGAGCCTCGCCCCGAAGCGAGAGCCCGTACGGCCAGCAGAGGGTGTCGTCCGCCAGGCCGGCCCAGCGGTTCTCGCCGTTCGAGGCGAAGTCCGGCTGGCCGAGGACGACGTCGGCAGGCGCCCCGACGCCGGTGGCGGTCTCGAAGGCGTCCCACACGAGCACGCGGTTGTTGGCGGTGTCGGCGACGGCCAGCCGGCCACCGTCCAGGTCCGCCGCGTACGGGAAGCGCAGCCCGTCCGCGCGCTGCGGCGCGTAGGGCCACTCCGTGGCGGTGGTGAAGTCGGGCTGGCCGAGCACGAGGTCCGCTGGACGGTCCTCGTCGGGCTGTGGCCGCCACCCGAGGAGGCGGTGGTTGCCCGCGTCGGCGACGAGCAGGAGGTTCTCGTCCCCGGTGATGTGGTGCGGCCAGCGGAAGCTGTCCGGCCCGGGCTCGCCGCCACGGTTCTCCTCGCGCCCGTGCTCGTCCGGCTGGCCGAGGACCACGTCGGGCGGGGTCGCGGGGTCGGTCGGCAGGCCGCCGGACCAGCCGAGGACCCGGCGGTTGCCGGTGTCCGCCACATAGAAGCGACGGGCGACCACCGCGACGCCGAAGGGCCAGTACATCGACTCGCGGGAGCACCCGTGTCCGCGGTTCGGCTCCACCGCCTCCAGGTCCGGCTGGCCCAGGACGAGGTCGGGTTCGGCGTACGACGTCCGCGGCACCTCGGAGTAGACGAGGACCCGGTGGTGCCAGGCGTCGGCGACGACCAGGCGCCCGTCGTGGATCAGCACCCCCGTTGGCAGGTTCATGCCGGCGCGGATGCTGCGCCCGCCCGCGGCTGGTCCTTCGCTGGTGGCGTCGGGCTGCCCCAGCACGACGTCGCACGGCTGCTCGTCCCGGTCGGGCAGCCCCCACCACAGGAGCACCCGGTGGTTGCCGGTGTCGGCGACGACGAGGACGTCGGTGTCGCCCACCCGGCCGATGTGCACGCCCCGGGGGGCGTACAGCCAGGACGCGGTCGGGGCCGCCGCCGGCAGCGCGAGTCCGTACGTCGCCGGCGCCCCGACGCGCACCGACGGACACCACCCGCCGCTGCGGTCGCCCTCGGGAGCGTCGGGCCGCGGCAGCGACCCGGCGCTCACGAACGCGACCGTCCTCACGGGTCCGCCCGCACCCACAGGCGCCCGTCCCGGACGCGCACGGCCAGCGGCTCGAGGGTCGCGCCTGGGGCGCTCAGGCACTCTCCGGTGAGCGCGTCGTAGGAGAAGCCGTGCCAGGGGCAGGTCAGAGTGCCGGAGCCCGCGTCGAGCACCGCGTCGTCCAGGGGCAGGGCCTGGTGGGCGCATTGGTTGAGGAAGGCCGCCATCCTGGCGCCGATGCGGACCACGACGACGTCGAGGCGACCTCCCGAGCCGGTCATGACGTCCAACCGGGTGACCGCCCCGTCGGTCACGGCGGTGGCGTCCCCCGCGTCCATCCAGCCGTCGAGTCCGTCGCGCGGCCGGCCGATCGAGGACAGCGGGATCAGCACCGGACCGCTTCGTGTCGGGGGCTCGGGAGCCGGCGTCGTCGCCGGGGCGGTGCGGATGATGCCGTGCAGCGAGAACACCATCCGGACCAGCGGGTCGTCGAGCAGCTCTTGCAGGGCGGCGCGGCCTGCCTCGTCCTGCCGGACCCGGCGGACGATGGTGATGAGCGCTGCCCGATGGACCGCCTCGATGGACTCCCGGACGGCGTCGGCGGTGGCTCGCGCCGCCCCGGTGAGCGTCGAGGCGGCGCGCAGCGCCTCGTCCACCGAGGCCGCGAGCGCCTCCATCGTGGTCTCGGGGGCGACCGCCGTCTCCTCGGCCGGGCGCTCGGCCAGGCTGGTCACGACCCGCCGCCGGTCACCACGGGGTCGTCGCGGACGCTCCGGCGGGCGATCTCGTCCAGCAGGCCACGCACCGACGACGCGGCGTCGTACTCGTGCAGCTCCTCGAAGACGTACCGGCTCTCGACCAGCCGTCCTCGTGCCTCGTCGAACATGCCGAGGTGCGCCAGGGCGTTGCCCTGGTTGGCCAGGGCGCGCGCGTACCCCGCGGGGTCGGCGTCGCGGTCACGAACGCCCAGCACGGCCTCGTAGAGCTCGACGGCCTCGACGAGGTTCTCCCGGGGGTGGGTCGAGGGCGCGTAGACCAAGGCGTTGGCCAGGTTCAGCTGGGTGCTCGACCACTGTGCGGGGTGGGTCTCCGGCTGGTACACGGTGAGCGCGGCGCGCAGCGACCCCACGGCGACCCCGAAGCGCAGCTGGTCGGAGGCCTCGAGCATGGGCATGGTGAGGTACGCCGCCGCGAGGTTGGCGTGGGCAGCGGCGAACAGCTCCGGTGCGTCGTCGGGACCGATCGTCTGCAGGACGCAGTGGTAGTGGTGCACCGCCTCGGACAGCCGGGCCGAACCCTCGGCCGAGCCCTCGTGCAGGAGCGAGCCGAGCTCGAGGTGGAGCTCGGCGAGCGTCAGACCGAGGTCGGTCCCCCTCAGCAGGGCGATGCCCTCCTCCAGGGCTGTGCGGGCCGCGGCCTGATCCCGGGCAGCTCGACGGGCGCTCGCGAGCGCCCCGCAGAGCACCCCCGCCAGGGGCGGGTACGCCTCGCGCACCTCGGTAACCGCGCGGTCGAGCAGCTCGGCCGCGGCGAGGGGGTCGTCTCCCTCGAGCCGCAGCGCGGCAGCAGCAGCCAAGGCCATCGCCGCCAGCTCCGCATCGAGGCCGTCGGGCGACGGCGGGGAGTCGGAGCGGCCGAGAGACACGAGAACGACGTCGACGAGGACGTCCAGGGGGTGTCCGAGGTCGGCCCGCAGCCTCACCGGGTCCCCGTGGTCCGGGTCGAGGACGAAACGGTTGTACCGGCTGAGGGCATCCTCGCCGGCCATCGCGACGATCGCCCCTTCGAGATCCCCGCGCAGGGCCAGCTCGTGCCCGCGCAGGACCGGCGGCCAGGCCGTCGGGAGACGCCCGGCAATCAGCGCGTCGTAGGCCGCCTCGGCCGCCACGTCGGGGGGCAGCAGGAGGTAGCCGAACGGGAGCGGGAACGCCCCCACCGGCAACGGTCGGCGCGGCGTCTCGCGAGCCTGCTCAGCCATTGATCGGCCCGCTGATGTCACGCTCGGCTCCCCGCTTGATGTACCCGGCACTGATCCGGGCCAACCGCTCGGTGCGATAGGTCTGGATGCGGCGGCGCACGACGCCGTCGTCGAAGATGACGATGATGTCCACCGCCCACTGGCCCCGCTCGGGGACCACCTCCACCTCCACGCCGATGGCACCCATGACCACCTCGCCCGCCGTCACCCGGCTGCGTCCCTGCTGATCACGAGCGCTCCCTGGTCCTCGTCCCAGCGCGCAGCCCTGCGGCCCTCGGGGACCTCGCCGTGCAGGGCCTCGGTCACCAGGAGGCACCGGTCGCCTGCCGCGGTTCGCTGCTTGAGCATCAGACCTCCGGCGCCGGGCCCGCGCAAGGGCACCAGGACGATCTGGTCGTCACGGGCCTGGACGACGGCGTGGCCGCCGGGGACGTAGCGAGCCGCGGTGGACGCGTCGAGGCGCAGGTAGCCGTCCGCGAACTCGACGTCGATGGAGTCCTCCGCGGGGCGGTCCTCGGGGGTGGACGGGGCAGCGGCGAAGGCCGGTTCGTCGCGGATGAGGCCGAGCACCTCGTGCATGGCTTTCTCCACCTCGGGGCCGAGCTCGGCGCCCGGCTCGAAGCTGGTGGCCTCGATGAGGAAGACCGTCACGTCGTCCGGGTAGTCCTCGCCCAGCAGCCATCGCGCGAAGGCGAGCGCGTTGTCCCAGCGGAAGGAGTGCGTGTGCAGCTCGGTCAGCGGCGGGAGGTCCTCCACAGCGGGACCCGGGACGCGAAACACCGTCCCCGCGGCGGCCCCGGTCCGGCAGGCGTCGACGATGACGACCCGGGCCGCGCCGCGCATCTGGAAGGCGACGTCCATCCCGGCGGTCCCGCCGTCGACGAGGCGCACCGAGCCGGGCACCCCCCCGTCCCACAGGTGGCGGACGAGGATCGGGCCGACGCCGTCGTCGCCCCGGAGCAGGTTGCCGCATCCGACGACGAGCAGATCGCACGTGGGCACCGACGACGCGGCGTCCACGTGCTCGGCTGCTCCCGCCACAGGGCGCCTCGGTCAGACGGCGCCGTTGATGACGAACTTGCTCAGCTCGCGTCCTCGGCGGTCATAGGCGTGGACGGTGCAGACCAGGCAGGAGTCGAAGCTGCGGGCGACGTGTCCCAGCTCGACCGGGTCGGAGGCGTCGACGATGGGGGAACCGACCATGGCCTGCTCGATCGGCCCGAGGTTCTCGGCGGCGTCGCGGGGGCCGATGTTCCATGCGGTGGGCGTGACCACCTGGTAGTTCGCGATCTTGCCGTCCTCGATCACGATCCAGTCCGACAGCGACCCGCGCGCGGCCTCGGTCGAGCCGAATCCCCTGCCCTCGAGGTGCTCGACCGGCTTGGTGTAGAAGCTCTCGTGCAGGTCGAGCTGGTCGAGCCACTGCCGCACCCATCGGTAGTACTTCGGTGCCTCGTGCATGCGAGCGAGCTGGCGGGTCAGCACCGACGGCCCGATCTTCTGGAGCATGTCGAGGAACAGCGGGTCGTCGTCCTGGTGGGCCCCGGCGCCCGGTGCCGCGGCGGCGACCCGCCGGGCCAGCGGCCCGGCCTCCAGGGGGACGTACCCGAGGTCCGGCACGTCGTAGCGAGGTGACTTGGCGAAGCTGTACTTACCCTGCTCGCGCCCGACCTTGGGGTCGATCGGCTTCGTCTCCCCCTCGAAGGGGTGCCGGGCCTGCGTCCCTTCGTAGAAGGAGTGCGCGACGTCCTCACGCACCCGCGCCTGGTCGAACTCGGCGAAGCGACCCCCTGCGTAGATGCCGGAGCGGTTGATCAGCGCCGCGTTCCGGCCCTCGATGGTCGGGTTCTCGTACAGGGACGGCTCGAAGTACGTGCCGGTCGCGATGTAGTTCCCGACGCCGGCGCCGTACTTGTCCAGTCCGATGTCCAGGCAGTAGCGGATGAAGAAGCCGCAGTCGCTGTCGTGCTGCGCCTCGTTCTCGTCGACCCAGGCGAGGACGTCCTCCCAGGTGCGGTTCTCCAGCCAGCGGTCGATCGAGCAGCCCAGCCAGTACTTCTCCAGCCAGTTGTCCTTCCAGTGCTCGAGGATCGCGATCGAGCGGGTCACGTCGGACAGGGTCGGGGCGCACATGACGCCGCCAGGAACCATGAACGAGGAGTGCGGCCACTGACCGCCGAAGATGGCGTACACCTCGACCGGCTTCGCCGAGAGCACGACCCCGGGGCCGTAGCTGCTGCCGACGTACGGCGCGAAGCGGCGGACCGCCTCGTCGTACAGCGGCGACTTGGCGTAGTTCTTGTTGGTCAGGTCGATCGCGAACAGCGCGTAGAAGTAGCGCGGGATGCTCTGCAGCGTCTCGCAGGCCTGGGCGATGTTGCGAACCAGAGTCGCGTTCGGCGGAAGGTGCGTCTTCCATGCCGTGTCGAGGGCGTACGCCGACTTGTACAGGTGGCTGCCGCCGCAGATCCCGCAGATCCTCGGCGTCACGATCAGCCCCGCCTGGGGGTCCTTGCCGCGCAGGATGATCTCGAAGCCGCGGAACATCGCGGCCTCGGTCCACGCCGAGGTCACGACACCGTCCTCGATCGTGACGCGCACGTCGAGGTCACCCTCGACCCTGCCCAGCGGGCTGACGAACAGGTCGACCGCGGTCATCGGGTTTCCTTCCGGTTCGGTTCCGGGCGGGCGTGGGCCGCACGGGTCAGACGACGAACAGGTCCTCCTTGGACCACTGCGGGGCCGCGATCCTGGCGGCGGTTGCGTGGGCCATGTAGGTGAGGTGGTCGGTTCCTTCGGGGACCTCCCGTGGGACGACTCCGCTGACCTTCTGGGTCTTGAACACGGTGCCGGGGGCCAGGTCGAAGAACGGGAACTCGGGTTCGGTGCACCCCGTGCACGGCATGCCGGCACGCGTCTTTGAGGACTGGCGGTTCCAGAGGATGCGGTTGCACGGGGAGTGGGTCATCGGCCCGCGGCAGCCGAACTCGTAGAACAGGCAGCCGGTCCGTGTGCCCTCGCCGAAGGCGAGGGTCGGCTGCTTGTACTCGAAGAACTGCACGCGCGTGCAGCCGGTCTGAGTGAAGGTCTTGAAGAACGTCTGTGGCCGGTGCAGCTCGTCGAGGGCGATGTCGCCCGCCCGGCCGGTCGCGAGCGCCACCAGGATCTGGGTGATCCAGTCGGGGTGTGCGGGGCACCCGGGGACGTTGATGACAGGCAGGCCCATCTTGGACCGGAAGTCCGGTCCAAGGAAGCCGCCCTTCTCGCGCTTGAGGAACTGCAGGCCGGTCGAGTCGGTGGGGTTGGGGTCCATCGCGGGGATCCCACCCCAGCAGGCACAGTCACCGATGGCCACGACCACGCTGGCGGCGGCCGCGAGCTCGGTGACCCATTCCTTCATCGGGCGGTCGGCGAACATGTCGTAGCGTCCCGACCCGTCGGGCCCCTCCATCACGGTGCCCTCGAACACGAAGATGTCCAGGGGTCGCTCACCGCGTGCGCAGGCGTGGAAGAGCTTCTGCGCGTTGTCGCCCAGCTCGAGACCGAGGGAGGGGTGCCAGAGCAGCTCCAGCCCGAAGTCGGTGATCAGGTCGACGACGTTCGGCTCGTCGGCGTTGAGGAACGACATCGTGTTACCGCTGCAGGCGCCACCCTGGAACCACAGCACTGACGACATCTCATGTCCTTTCGGCGCGGTCTGGCGGTCGTGGTCGGGCGCGCTGTGCAGCGCGGGCGGGACGGGTCAGATGGGGGGAGAGGTCTTCAGCTCCTGGCCGAAGGCCTTGGCGACGGAGACGAGGAAGCCCAAGCCGCGGGAGACGTCGTCGTCCTTCAGCACCTTCATCAGCGACAGCACGCCGCTCACGCGAGGTTGCTGGGTCTCGGCCTGCTCGGCGCCGCGCACCAGGGCGCGCCCGCCCATCCCCGCGATGCCGATGACCCTGGGGTCGCCGAGGTCGGAACGCAGGAGCAGGTCGATCGTCGGGAGCAGGTCGAGCAGGGCCGGCGTGAGCTTCGCCAACCCCTGGGTGAGTTCGACCACCTGCTCGGCGGTGGGCATCCCGCGGCCGCTCTCCATGCCGCGCAGGTCATCGACCCCTTGGGAGAGCGACTCGGTGATCGTGTCCCCGCGCTGCAGCAGTCCGTCGAGGGCCACGGCGAACAGCGCCAGGAGATCGACGTGATCGAGGAGGGTGTTGAGCGACCGGGAGACGTCCGGGTCGTCGAGCCGGGCGACCAGCGCCTCGACGCGGTCGGGCTCCACCGAGGGTTCGAGGACTGAGACCACAGGCTCCTCCGACCGGTCGTCGTCGTCGTTGGTTGCGCCAGATGGTTCGGATAGCGACCCCGAACGCCCTCGCCGGGGCATCGACCCAATCCCACGTGGTTGCCCGGACACTAGGGACCAAAGCCTCTTGGGCCTATCGCCGATGCGACGGTCTGATCACATTCGCGAAACATGTCGGTCACGAGAGCGAACCAGCGAGCCTAGGCTGACATCCAGCCGATGGAGGGTGGTGAGGGAGCGCGGTGAGCCGCCTGTCCCGGCTGGGCTTCATCGACACCCACCGCACGGAGCAGCCCGTGCGCCGCAGGGTGCGCTCCCGAGGGGTGCCGCCAGCGCTGGAGGACCACGAGGTCTTCTACACCGAGGACCCGGCACAGGCGAGCCGCCTGGTCGGGCAGGCGCTGGCCCCCAACACGCTGACAGTGGGCGCCATCGGCGCCAGTGGGTTCGCCGCCAGCCTGCACGGGATCAGGTTCCGCGACATCAGCCTGCTCTACCTCGACCTGCACGTCCCCGTGGACCTCGACGTCAGCCACTGCGGCGCCTACTACGCGGTCCACGCCCCCATGAACGGTCGTGCCGTCGGGATGACGAACGGGCGGGAGTTCGAGGCCAACCCGATCCAGTCCCTGGTGACCAACCCGGGTGACTCCGTACGCATGCGCATGGACCACGACTCCCCGCAGCTCATCGTCCGGATCGAGCAGGACGCCATCGAGCGCTACCTGACGCGGCTTGTCGGCCGGACCCTCGACCACCCTCTGGTCTTCGAGCCGGTCATCAACCTCACCGACGACAGCGCGATGCGCTGGAACGGGGCGATCCAGCTGCTGCACTCGGAGGTCTTCTACCCGGGCTCGCTCGTGCACCAGGGCCTCGGCATCGGCCCGCTGGAGGAGTTCGTGATGAGCGCGCTCCTGATCATGCAGCCCTCGAGCTTCAGCGAGCTGCTGCGCAGGGCGCCGGGGAGCCCGGGTCGGCGGGTCGTCCGCCGTGCCCTCGACTACATGGAGCACCACCTGTCGGAACCGATCGCCATGGAGGAGCTCGCCACGCACTGCGGAGCGAGCGTGCGGACGATCCAGCTGGGCTTCCGCGACGAACTCGGGACCACACCGATGGCCTACCTTCGCGACCGACGCCTCGAGCGGGCTCGTGAGGAGCTCCTCGACGCGGATGCGTCGGAGGGAGTGACGGTGACGAGCGTCGCGTCCCACTGGGGCTTCCACCATCTCGGCAGCTTCGCCGGGCTCTACCGCAAGCGCTGGGGGGAGTCACCGTCGGAGACGCTGCACAGCTGACGGCAGACGACCATGCGACAGTCGGGCCGGACCGTGGGTAGCGTGTGGGCCGCTCGACGGGCATCGCAAGGGAGGAGGCCCGCGTGCACGAGCTGTCGATCTGCGGCTCCATCGCCGACATCGTTCGCCGCAGCGCCGAGGGGCGCCGGGTGGAGACGGTCCACATCAGGGTCGGGCGACTCCGGCAGGTCGTCCCGGACACCCTCGTCTACTGCTGGTCGCTCGTCGTCGCCGACTCCCCCCTCGAAGCGTCGGTGCTCGAGGTCGAGAGCGTCCCGGTGCGCATCCAGTGCCGGGCGTGCGAGACGCTCACCGAGCTGGACGACCTGCCGATCCTCGAATGCCGCGCGTGCGGGTCGGCCGACGTCATCCTGGTCAACGGCGAGGAGTTCCTCGTCACCTCCCTCGAGCTCGCGGAGGTATAGCGCCCATGGGCCGCTTCCACGTCCACCCCGACGGCGTCGCGCATGACCACGACGACGAGCACGAGCACGACCACGAGCACGACCACGACCAGGTCCGGACCGACGTCGGTGACCACTCCGGGTACGAGACCGGGCGCGAGCGGGTCGTGGTCCTGGAACGCATCCTGGACGAGAACGACCGCACCGCAGCTGCCAACCGGACCGACTTCCGCGACGCCAGCGTCTGCGCCGTCAACGTCATGTCCTCACCCGGGGCCGGCAAGACGACCGTCCTGCGGCGCACGCTGCAGCAGCTGCAGGGTCAGGTTCGGGTCGGCGTCGTCGAGGGCGACATCGAGACCAGCATCGACGCCGACCGGCTCAGCGGGCTGGGTGCCGCCATCGCCTTGGTCAACACCGGTAACGGCTTCGGTGGGGAGTGTCACCTGGACGCGCCCATGGTCCGGTCGGCGCTCGCCCGGCTACCCCTCGCGGACCTGGACCTCGTCCTCGTCGAGAACGTCGGGAACCTGGTGTGCCCGGCCGAGTTCGACGTCGGGGAGCATGCGCGTGCGATGGTCTTCTCGGTGACCGAGGGCGAGGACAAGCCCCTCAAGTACCCGGTCATGTTCCGGTCGGCGGACCTCGTCCTCGTGAACAAGGTCGATCTGCTGCCCCACCTGGACTTCGACCTCGACGCCTTCCTCGGCAACCTTCGGGCGGTGAACCCGTCGGCCACTGTCCTGCTGGTGAGCGCGCGGACGGGGGAGGGGCTGGACGACTGGGTCGACTGGCTGCGGGCCCGCGTCGCCGACTGGGCGGCCGAACCCGCGTGAACCGCACCCGGCTGCGTGGGCCGGGCACCTGACGTCGAGGCCGAGGTCGAAGAGATCACTCGTCTCCAACGCCGGGCGGGCGCATGGGCGAGGGCCCCACGGGTCCGGCAGGCGTCGGCAGCCCGAGTCTCCCGGCGCCGCGACGCGGAGTACGGCAGACTCGGGGCCGAAGCAGGGAATGTCGAGGAGGTCACCGTGGCCGAAGTGCCCGTCACCGGAGCGGTCGAGGTGGCCGTCGTCGATTTCCCCGGCAGCAGGTTCAACGGCCGCATCGCCCCGGCCCTCGGGTCGCTGGTCGAGTCGGGCATCGTGCGGGTCATCGACCTCGCCTTCGTCTCACGAGACGCTGACGGGACCGTCGACGCCTTCGAGCTCGGGGAGCTCGGCGAGGGCGACGACGCGCGCGCCTTCCTCGACGTCGAGGGTGCCGCCGGTGGCCTCCTCAGCGTCGAGGACCTCGCCAAGGTCGGGCAGCTGCTGGACCCGGGCAGCTCGGCCGTGGTCATCGTCTGGGAGAACGTCTGGGCGCGACCCCTCGTCACCGCGATCGAGGACGCCGGTGGTCGGCTGCTCCTGCACGATCGGATCGACGCCGGGAGCGTCCAGCGCGCGCTCGAGGCCATCGAAGCGGAGGAGCCGGCCTCCGAGTGAGGCTGCCCGGGCGGACATCAGGAGAGGCGGACATGAGGAGAGGGGAGACACGATGCTGCTGAGACCGGTGGTCCGTGATGGCAAGCCGGGCCTGCTGGGCAACGTGTACGGCATGACGATCGTGACCGGTTCGGCGCAGGCTGCGTACGCCCCGTCGGGACACGTCTACGCGCCGCTGCCATCGCAGGCATCGCCGCCTCCGCCTCAGCCGTCTCAGCGCCCGGCGTCGGCCTGACGTGGACGAGCGGACCGAGTTCCGCAAGGACCCCGGCCGCTCGCCCTACGGTGACGCCGGGACGGCCTCGGGTGAGCTCGTGCCCGCGCGACGCGGTCCGGTGCCAAACCCCGCGCTGGTGGCTGCCGCCCACGTCGCCCTCGGGGCGACGACGCTCGCGGCCGGCGGCGTCGGCGCGGTCGTCCGACGTACGAGTGAGCTCGCCCGGCCCATCACCCGCGTCGCCCTCCGCCCACCGCTCCTGCCCAGGCCGCTCCAGCCGGTCAGCTGGCTCGCGGCGCTCGCCAACCGCGGCGCCCACCAGCAAGTGGTCGCCCTCGAGCAGGTCGGCGGACTGCTGGACGCCCTGGTACCGATGATTGCGGCCGAGGTGCTCTGCCGGCTGGACCTGACGAGCATCGTCCTCGAGCAGGTGGACCTGGACGCGATCGTGGCGGCGGTCGACATCGAGGCGGTGATCCGCCGCCTCGACTTGACGAGCATCGTCCTCGAGCAGGTCGACCTCGACGCGATCGTCGCCCACGTGGACCTCGACCCGATCATTGCGCGCCTCGACCTGCCGGCGATCGCGACCCAGGTCATCGACGAGATCGACCTGCCCGAGATCATCCGCGAGTCCACGGGGTCGGTGGCGTCGGAGACGATGCGCGGAGTCCGGCTCCAGAGCATCGCCGGCGACGAGGCGCTCGGCCGTGCCGTCGACCGCCTGCTGCTGCGCCGACGGCAACGGCACACCGAGGCGCGAGGGCTCGACCGCCTCTTCCGGGGCGAGGACCAGGATGACACGCGACCGCCGGAGGAGAAGTGAGCGAGCCGCAGGTCTCCCCCATCCCACGGGAGGCACGCGCCTACCAGGGACACCGTGCCGGCCTGATCACCCGACTCTTCGCTGCGACCATCGACCTGGTCGTCGTCGTGGTGATCATGTTCTCGATATACCTCGGGCTGAACGGCTTCCGCTTCATGCTCAACCCTCGCACCTTCGAGTTCAGCCCGATCTCCTTCGTGCGGAGCCTCCTGCTCGGCTCAGGCGTCGCCGTCTTGTACCTGGCGGGCGGATGGATGGCCAGCGGGCGGACCTACGGCTGCCACGTCATGGGCCTGCGGGTGGTGAACTTCCGTGGCCGGCGGATCCCACCGGTCACCGCCCTGATCCGCGCGGCGTTCTGCGTGTATTTCCCGATCGGCCTGGTGTGGTGTGCGGCCAGCCGCGCGAACCGGTCGCTGCAGGATGTCGTGCTGCGTACGTCGGTGATCTACGACTGGAGTCCCCTCCCGCCCTGGGGACCGGGCCATCCGGACGCAGTCGCTCTACCTCCTGACTGAAGGGTCAGCATCGCGAAACCTTCGGGGCTGCCGCTTCGTTGTGAAGCAGGCGGGCCTCGTCGGGTCGTGGTCTCGATCAGGCAACGATTCCTTGACGCCTGCCGGGGCGGCGCGTACGGTCCGTCCTATCTTCCGTAAAGTTTCCTAATAGAAGGTGGACGTGGCGAACCGTACCGAGGCGTCTCGATGACCCAGCGCTTCCCCGCCGGGCCGCAGAGCATGCTGCGCGCGATCAACTCGCGCGCGGTGCTGGAGATCATCGCGGTGGAGGGCCCGCTCACCCGTACCGAGCTCGCCGGACGCACCGGCCTGTCCAAGCCGTCGATCTCGGCCATGCTCGCCGCGCTCCTCGACCGCGGGGCCGTCCAGGAGGTCGGCCAGGTCAGCGGTCGCAAGGGTCCGGCCGCCGTCCTCTACCAGGTGGCGCCCGACTGCGCCTGGTCGGTGGGCATCGACATCGGGCACGACCGGTTGCGGGTCGCCGTCGCCGACGTGACCGGCACCGTCCGTGCGAGCCAGACGGCGGACGTCCGACGTACCCGCGCAGGTCTCGTGCGCCAGGTGCGCAACTGCACCGCGGCGGTGCTCGGGCAGGTCGGCCTGGGCGTCGCCGACGTCGACCAGGTCGTCGTCGGCGTCCCGGGCGTCGTCGGTCCCGACGGACGGGAGCTCAGCTACGCCGACGCCCTCCCCGACGACGGGGCGGGGCTCGGGGAGGCCCTCGACGCCGCCTTCCCCGCTCCCGTCGTGCTGGAGAACGACGTGAACCTCGCTGCCCTTGCCGAGCACTCGCTCGGGAAGGGCGTCGACGTGGACGACTTCGTGCTGCTCAGCCTCGGCGTCGGTATCGGTCTCGGGGTCGTGGTGCACGGCCGATTGCACCGCGGGGCCTCCGGCGCGGCGGGTGAGGTCGGCTACCTGCCGCACTTCCAGCCCACCGTCCGGGTGGCCGCCCCGCCGCTCACGCGCGACCCGCTGGAGCCCTATGTCGGGGCCCGGGCCGTGGTCGCGCTCGGCCAGGAGGCCGGTCTCGGCGCGGACCTCACGGCGCGCCAGGTCTTCGACCTGGCGCGCGCCGGTAACGAGGTCGCGACCGGCGTGGTCGAGGAGACCGCGCGCGCGCTGGCCTACGTCGTCGCCTGCGTGGCTCCCGTCGTCGACCCGGCGCGCGTCGTGCTCGGCGGTGCGATCGGCTCGAACGGCGACCTGCTCCTCGAACCCGTAGCCCGCCATCTGAGCGAGCTGTCGCCGTTTCACCCCGCTCTCGTCAGCTCCGACCTGGGAGCCGACGCCGTCCTGCTCGGCGCCACCGCAATGGCCACCGAGCTCGCCCGTGACTCCGCCTTCGCGGCGCTCACGAGCACCTCACCGACACCACTACTGCTGCAGGAGTCATGATGCGCCGTACCTCGCTCGTCCCCGTCGGGCTGCTCGCCGCGGGGGCCGCCGTGCTGGTCGCCGGCTGCACCTCCTCCGGCCCGGGGAGCCCGACGGCGAGCGGCCCGGTCAGCGCGATCGCGTCCAATGCGTCGCACGCGCCGACCACGATCACCGTGTGGTCCTTCAACACGCTGCCGCACGAGGTGGCCGCCTTCAAGGAGTCTCTGGCGAACCTGCACGCGACCTATCCCTGGCTCACGGTGAAGTTCGTCCCGGGCAAGGACGACGCCGCGTTCGCGAAGGCGGTGGCCGCGGGCAGCCCGCCGGACGTCTTCGTGTCCGCGGACCCCGACAACGTCGCGAAGTTCTGCTACAACGGAACGGTAACCCCGCTCGACCCGTACCTGCAGGCGGCGAAGATCGACGTCCCGAAGACCTTCCCGGCCGCGACCCTGGTCTACACGCAGTACCAGGGCAAGCAGTGCGCGCTCCCGCTGCTGGCGGACGCCTACGCACTCTTCTACAACAAGAAGATGTTCGCGGCCGCTGGGATCACGACCCCGCCGAAGACGATGTCCGAGCTGACCGCGGACGCCAAGAAGCTCACCGTGAAGAACGCCGACGGATCCATCAAGACGTTCGGCTTCGTGCCCCGCTCGGACTACAACAACAACAGCTCGGTCTACGTCGGGTCGCAGAGCGGGACCAAGTACTACGACAGTGCGGGGAAGGCCACGTTCGCGTCGGATCCGAAGTGGGCGCAGCTCCTGCAGTGGGACAAGAGCCTGATCGACTACTACGGCTCCGGCAACGTCCAGAAGTTCGTGGGGGCGTACAACAGCCACAGCGACGACGCCAAGAACGCCCTGCTCACTGGCGCGGACGCGATGGAGGTGGATGGCGAGTGGCATGTCGGTGAGATCGCCGACGAGGACCCGAGCTTCGACTACGGGGTAGCTCCGGTCCCGGTGCTCGACGCCGTCGCGAGCACGTACGGCGTCGGGACCACCGTTGGCACCGTCGCGTACATCCCCGCCGGCTCCAAGCACAAGGACGAGGCGTTCTTCGCACTGCAGCAGCTGACCACGGACACGACATTCCTCAACAAGCTGGCCGACACCGTCTACAACATCCCGAGCACCTTCGACGCGCTCGCGGCGTGGGACAAGGCCAGCGACCCGCACTGGAGCCCCCTCGTCAAGATCTTCCAGAACCCGGGGTCGTACTACAAGCAGCTGACCCCAGCCGGTGCCGAGGACGCCAACACCTTCGGGACCTTCATCCAGACCTACGAGTCTGGCAAGGTGTCGAACCTGCAGAGCGGGCTGGCGACGACGGCGGCGAAGGTGGACCAGGTCAACCAGCAGGCGAAGGGCTGAGCCATGAGCGTCGTCACGACGCTGACGACGTCGGTCGAGGGCGGAGAGAACGGCGCCTCCGGGGGTGGCCGGCGGCGGCGGAGGAACCCGACGAAGGCCAGCCCCTGGGTGACCCTCGCGATGATCTCGCCGTTCGTGATCGGTCTGGCGGCGTTCGTCGTCTACCCGGTGGCCGCGACCTTCTACTACTCGCTGACCAACTTCCAGGAAGGTTCCTACCGGCCCGTGCACTTCGTGGGTCTGCAGAACTACGTCACGCTGCTGACCCAGTCGGACACGTTCTGGGTGGCCGTCCGCAACACGCTGTGGATGGTCCTCATCATGGTTCCGCTGCGCACCCTGTTCGCGATCTTCGCCGCCTGGGTGCTCAGCCGCATGAGGCGAAGCGTGGGTGTCTACCGAACTCTGTTCTTCGTCCCCGCCATCGTCCCCGTCGTGGGGGCGGCGCTCGCCTTCGTCGTCATGCTGAACCCGGAGGGACCGGTCAACGCGCTGCTGGCGCACTTCGGGATTTCCGGACCGGGCTGGTTCACCGACCCCAAGTGGTCGAAGCCGAGCCTGCTGATCATGGCGCTGTGGGCCTGTGGAGACGTCATCGTCATCTTCTCCGCCGCGATGCTCGATGTGCCGCGCGAGCTCTATGAGGCGGCCGACCTTGACGGCGTCAACGCCTGGCAGCGGTTCCGGCACGTCACGCTGCCGTTCCTGTCACCTGTGGTCGTCTTCGCGATCGTCACCGGGATGATCTACACCTTCCAGTACTTCACCGAGGCCTTCGTCGCGTCCGGCTCTGCGAGCTCGATCCAGTCGAGCTCCGACCTCCTCGGCTACCCCGCCCAGAGCCTGCTCTTCTACTCCACGGACATCTACCAGCAGGGCTTCGTCTACTTCAAGACCGGGTACGCCTCCGCGATGGCGTGGATGCTCTTCGTCGTCATCTTCCTGTGCACGCTGGGCTTCCTGAAGCTGTCGAGGCGCTGGGTCTACGCGGCGGGTGAGTCCTGATGGCCGACGTCGCGGTGGACCGCAGGTCGTACGTGCGAGCGCCGAGGGGCAACCGCACGCGCGCGTTCCTGTACACCGTCGCCGACCACGCCCTCGCGATCGCCCTCGCCCTTGGCTTCTTGCTGCCGCTCTCGGTCTGCCTGCTCACGGCGTTCATGACCCAGCAGCAGGCGGGAACCGGAAAGCTGTGGCCCTCGCCATGGCACTTCGGGAACTTCGGCGAGGTCTTCACGGCCATGCCCTTCGCCCGTGACCTCTGGAACACCGTGCTGTACGCCGGCCTGAGCACCCTCGGCGTGGTCATCTCCTCGGTACCCGTCGCGTACGCCCTCGCGCGGATGAGGTGGCGCGGGCGCGAGGCCTTCTTCCTCGTCGTTCTCGCGACGATGATGATCCCCGACCAGGTGACCAGCCTGCCTCTCTACGTCCTGTTCGCTCGGCTGGGCTGGGTCGGGACGCTGAAGCCGCTCATCGTGCCGTCCTTCTTCGGCGACGCGTTCAGCATCTTCCTGCTGCGGCAGTTCTTCCTCACGTTGCCGCAGGAGACGATCGAGGCGGCCCGCGTCGATGGGGCAGGGGAGTTCCGGATCCTCGCCAAGGTCGTGGTGCCGATGGCGCGCCCCGCGATCGCGGCGGTGGCCCTGTTCTCCTTCATGTACGCCTGGAACGACTTCTACAACCCTCTGCTCTACACGGGGAACAGCACGACCAGCCAGACCCTCGCCGTCGGTCTGACCACCTTGGCCAAGAGCGCCCACCAGGCGGCCTTCCAGCTGCAGATGGCGGCGTCCTTGATGTTCCTGCTCCCCGTCCTCGTGATCTTCCTGTGCGCGCAACGGGTCTTCGTCGAGGGCATCGCCATGACCGGGAGCAAGGGATGAGTGGGCGATGACCGGGCCGGACGTACGCCGTCGCGTGCGCATCGCCGTCGTGGGCGGCGGGAGCACGTACACGCCCGAGCTCGTGGAGGGCTTCGCGCGCCGTGCGGCACAGCTCGACGTCGGCGAGCTGGTCCTCCACGACCCGTCCACGGATCGGCTGGAGGTGGTCGGAGGTCTCGCGCAGCGGATCCTCGACCGGCAGGGGTTCCCGGGCTCGCTGACCACGACGACCGACCTCGCGGCGGCCGTCGAGGGATGCTCCGCGGTCCTCGTCCAGCTGCGCGTCGGCGGGCAGCAGGCGCGCCTCGTGGACGAGACGCTGCCGAACCGGTTCGGGATGATCGGCCAGGAGACGACGGGACCCGGCGGCTTCGCCAAGGCGCTGCGCACCGTCCCGGTGGTGCTCGAGATCGCCGAGGAGGTCCGTAAGCGTGCCCTCCCAGACGCCTGGATCGTGGACTTCACCAACCCTGTTGGAATCGTCACCCGCGCCTTGCTGGAAGAGGGTCACCGAGCGATCGGGCTGTGCAACGTGGGGATCGGTTTCCAGCGCCGGCTCGCCGCCCAGTTCGGTGTCGATGCCGATCGGGTCCGGCTGGGTCACGCGGGTCTCAACCACCTGTCCTGGATCCGCTCGGTCGAGGTCGACGGCGTGGACCGCCTGCCCGAGCTACTCGCGGGGGATACGGGAGAGCGCCTGGCCGAGGACGTCGGGGTCCCACTTCGCCTCATGCAGCTGCAGCGGGCCATCCCGTCGTACTACCTGCACTACTTCTACTGCACGGACCAGGAGCTGCGGGCGCAGCAGGCGGGGGAGCACCGGGCAGAGGAGGTCCTCGTCCTGGAACGGCAGCTGCTGGACATGTACGCCGACCCGAGCCTCGACCACAAGCCCGAGCTGCTCGAGCAGCGCGGCGGCGCGTACTACAGCGAGGCGGCGGCCGCGCTGGTGACGAGCCTGCTGACCGGCGACGGCGCGCACCACTACGTGGACGTCCGCAACGACGGGGTGATCGAGGGTCTGCCCGACGAGGCCGTGGTGGAGATCCCCGCTCACGTCGACCTGGACGGGGCGCACCCCGTCCCGGTGGCTGCGCTCGCGCCCGAGATGCTCGGCCTCGTGCAGGCGGTCACCGCATACGAGCAGCTGACGATCGAGGCGGCGTGCTCCGGTGACCGCGACCTGGCTCTGCGGGCGCTCATCGCCAACCCGCTGGTGCGCCAATGGGATGTCGCCGCTCCCCTGCTCGACGCGCTGCTGGCGGCCAACGCGCGGTTGCTGCCTCGCTTCGCGGCGGGCTCCGATGACTGAGCTGCTGGTCGCCGTCGACGGCGGCAACTCCAAGACCGACGTGGTGCTGGTCGATGCCGACGGTGTGGTGCTGGCCGAGGTCCGCGGGGACGGGACCCGCTCCCACGTCGTCGGTGTCCCGGCGATGGTCGACGGTGTGGCCGCGCTGGTACGGGCCGCCCGGCGCGAGGCCGGTCTCGACGACACGATCGCCATCTCGGCGGGCGCGTTCTGCCTGGCCAACCTCGACGTCGCCGAGGCGGAGGCGCAGGCCCTCGAGGACCTCCGGCGGCAGGGCCTGTGTGACCGCTTGGTCGTGCGCAACGACACGCTCGCGCCGCTGCGCGCCGGAAGCCCGCACGCGTGGGGGATCGCGGTGGTCTCGGGGGCCGGGATCAACGCGGTCGGGGTGCACCCTGACGGGCGCGAGGCCCGCTTCCTGGCCCTGGGCGACGTGACCGGTGACTGGGGCGGCGGTCACTCGGTCGGGCTGGCGGGGCTGGGTGCCGCGGTCCGCGCCGGGGACGGGCGTGGACCGGCGACGAGCCTGCGGACCGCGGTGTCCGAGCACTACGGCATGCCATCGCCCGAGGCCGTGGCGCTGGCGCTCGCGGACGACCGAGTCCCGATGGAGACGGTGCACGGGCTGGCTCCCGCCGTCTTCGCCGCAGCCGAGGACGGCGATGCGGTCGCGACGTCCATCGTGCTGCGCCTGGCCGACGAGGTCGCCACCTTGGCGCTGGCCCTCGCGCGGCGCCTGGACCTGGTCGAGGCCGCTGTTCCGGTGGTCCTGGCGGGTAGCACCCTCCAGCTCGGGCCTGCGGTGCTGCTCGACGCGGTGCGGCAACGCATCCTCGGGTACCTGCCGGCTGCGCTGCCGCGCGTGCTGGACGTCAGGCCCGTCGCCGGGGCCGCGCTGCTGGCGCTTGACCTGGTCGGTCACGACGCGCGCGCCGAGGAGCGCATCCGCTCCGCGCTCGCGCTCCGTGCGGCCGGGGTGTCGTGACCCCGGCCGCGGGCCGGCCCGGCGCCTGGATGGCGGCGGAGACCGCCGAGCAGCCGGCGGTGCTCGCCGGGCTCCTCTCCGGCCGCGTGGGTATCGACGAGGTCGTGCAGACCGTGCGGGCGTACCGACCGCACACCGTGATGTTCGCCGCGCGAGGGTCGAGCGACAACGCGGCTCTGTACGGCTCCTATCTGGTGCAGACGATCCTCGGCGTCGCATCCGGGCTTTGCTCGCCGTCCACGACGACCGTGTACGGCGCCCGCCCGGACCTCCACGGAGTCCTCTTCGTGACCGTCAGCCAGTCCGGGACCTCCCCGGACCTCGTCGAGTCCACGCGGGTCGCAGAGGAGTGCGGCGCGCTGACCGTCGCGGTGACCAACGACCCGACCTCCGCACTGGCCGAGGTCGCCGCCCACGTCGTCGACGTACATGCCGGGGTCGAGCACGCGGTGGCGGCCACCAAGTCCTATACCGCCGAGCTGCTCGCGCTCTATCTGCTCGTCGCGGGCGCCGCCGGCCGGCTCGACCGCGAGAGCCTGGCGGCGCTCCCGGACGCGGCCGCGGGCACGCTCGATGCGAGCGTTGCCGCCGAGGCGCTCGCGGCGAAGTATCGCACCGTCGACCGAGTGGTCGTGACCGCGCGCGGATATTCCTATCCCACGGCGCGCGAAGCCGCGCTCAAGCTGATGGAGACGTGCTACCTGTCGGCGCACCCCTTCTCCGGTGCCGACCTGTTGCACGGGCCGCTGGCCATGGTCGACGCGGACGTCCCGGTCATCGCCGTGGCGACACCAGGACGCAGCGGGCGGGCCATGGAGCCGGTGGTGGAGCGGTTGCGCGGACTGGGCTGTGACCCGCTGCTCGTGGGACCGGCGGACGGCCTGCCGGTGGTGACCGACGGGATCGTCGAAGAGCTGTGGCCGGTGGTGGAGATCCTCCCCCTGCAGCGGCTGGCCCGACGGATGGCCGCCGACCGGGGTCTCGACCCGGACCACCCGCGCGGGCTGCGGAAGATCACGCAGACTCGGTAGCGGGCGGGCCCCCGCCGCGACAGACTGCCTCTGTGGCCACGGGACGACACGGTGAGGACGTCGGGCGCCAGCGCGTCTCTCGCACGGCGTACGAGCGAGAGCTGCTGAGGCTGCAGGGCCAGCTGGTCGAGATGCAGGAGTGGGTCCGCACCACGGGTGAGCGAGTCGTCGTCATCTTCGAGGGGCGTGACGCCGCCGGCAAGGGCGGTGCCATCAAGCGGGTAGCGGAGTACCTCAACCCCCGCGTCGCCCGGATCGTGGCGCTCCCCGCCCCGACCGAGCGGGAGCGCGGCCAGTGGTACTTCCAGCGCTACATGCAACACCTCCCGGCCAAGGGCGAGATCGTCTTGTTCGACCGATCCTGGTACAACCGCGCGGGCGTCGAGTACGTCATGGGCTTCTGCACGGCTGACGAGTACAGGCGATTCCTGCACCAGTGCCCGATCGTCGAACGGTTGCTCGTCGAGGACGGGGTACGCCTGCTGAAGTACTGGTTCTCCGTCTCGGACACCGAGCAGGAGGCCCGCTTCCGCTCGCGGCTGGAGGACCCGATGCGCCGCTGGAAGCTCTCGGCGATGGACCTGCAGTCCATCACCCGGTGGGAGGACTACTCGCGGGCCAAGGACCAGATGCTGGTCCACACCGACATCCACGAGGCGCCATGGTGGGTCGTGGAGAGCGACGACAAGCGCCGCGCGCGCATCAACATGATCGCCCACCTCCTGTCGGCCATCCCGTGGCAGCAGGTCGAGCCACCCAAGATCGAGATCCCGAAGCGGCCGCCGTCCAAGGGCTACGAGCGTCCACCGCGCGACGAGCAGACCTACGTCCCCGACTTCGCGGCGAGCCTGCTCGACTGACGGCGGCTGAGAGGCGAATCACGCCCAAGGCCCCTGCTCCCGGCGGGTCGGGCGGACTACGGTCAGGGCACGGCCAGAGCGGCCGGCTCTCGACGGCGGAGGGCGGTCCACCGTGACCCATTACGTGTACGAGTTCTCCGAGGGCACCAAGGAGCAGGGCGACCTGCTCGGCGGCAAGGGTGCCAACCTCGCCGAGATGACGCGGCTCGGGCTGCCGGTCCCGCCTGGCTTCACCATCACCACCGAGGCCTGCCGCGCCTACTTGGAGAAGGGCCTGGAACCTCCTGAGCTCCGTGTCCAGGTGACCGCCGCCCTGCGCCGCCTCGAGGACCGGCTGGACCGACGCCTCGGTGACCGGCACGACCCCCTCCTGGTGAGCGTGCGCTCCGGCGCCAAGTTCTCCATGCCCGGGATGATGGAGACCGTCCTCAACGTCGGGCTGAACGACGCGTCGGTCCAGGGACTCGCGGAGGCGTCCGGGGACGAGCGCTTCGCGTGGGACTCCTACCGCCGTCTCATGGCGATGTTCGGCAAGACAGTCCTGGGCATCGAGGGCGACGTCTTCGGCGAGGAGCTCGAACGTCTGAAGGCCTCCCGCGGAGTCAGCTCGGACACCGACCTCTCGGCGGAGGACCTGCAGGAGCTGGTCAAGACGTACAAGGAGTACGTCCTGCACCGGACCGGACGCGACTTCCCCCAGCACCCTCGCGAGCAGCTCGACCTCGCCATCCGGGCGGTCTTCGACTCGTGGAACACCGAGCGGGCCCGGATCTACCGGCGCAGGGAGCGCATCCCCCATGACCTCGGGACCGCGGTCAACGTGTGCACCATGGTCTTCGGGAACCTCGGTGGCACGAGCGGGACGGGGGTGGCGTTCACGCGCGACCCCGCGACGGGTCGTCCCGGTGCCTATGGTGACTATCTGCCGAACGCGCAGGGAGAGGACGTCGTCGCGGGGATCCGCAACACCTTGAGCCTCGACGAGCTCGACACCATCGACACGAAGGCGCACGCGGAGCTCATGGCGGTGATGCGTCGTCTCGAGACGCACTACCGCGACCTGTGCGACATCGAGTTCACCATCGAGCGCGGGAAGCTGTGGATGCTGCAGACCCGCGTCGGCAAGCGGACGGCTGCCGCTGCGTTCCGGATCGCCTCGCAGCTCGTCGACGAGCAGCTGATCACCCTCGACGAGGCGCTGGGACGGGTCAACGGTGCCCAGCTCGCTCAGCTCATGTTCCCGCAGTTCGACACCGCAGCCCAGCGCGACCGTCTGACCACGGGCATGGCGGCCTCACCCGGCGCCGCCTCGGGTCGGATCGTCTTCGACTCGGCGACCGCGGTCGCCTGGGTCAAGCGCGGCGAACAGGTGCTCCTCGTCCGGCGCGAGACCAACCCCGACGACCTGGAGGGCATGATCGCCGCGGCCGGCATCCTCACCGCTCGCGGCGGCAAGACCTCCCACGCCGCCGTCGTGGCACGGGGGATGGGCAAGACGTGCGTGTGCGGCGCCGAGGAGCTCGACGTCGACCCGGTCGATCGCGTCGTGCGGGTCGGCGACGTCGTCCTGCGCGAGGGGGACCTCGTCTCCATCGACGGCTCGACCGGCGATGTGTTCGTCGGAGCCCTGCCCGTCGTCGACTCACCCGTCGCCCGCTTCCTGGCGGAGGGACTCGACGTGGTCCTCAGCGAGGCGGATCCGGAGACGACGGACCTGCTGCGCGCCGTGGACCGGCTGCTCACCCACGCCGACGAGGTACGACGGCTGCGCGTCCGAGCGAACGCCGACAACGCCGAGGACGCCTCGCGTGCGCGCCACCTCGGCGCCGAGGGGATCGGACTGTGCCGGACCGAGCACATGTTCCTCGGCGACCGGCGCGTCCTCATCGAGCGGGTGATCCTCGCCGACTCCCCTGAGGCGCGCGACGAGGCGCTGGCCGCCCTCCTTCCTTTGCAGCGGGCCGACTTCCTCGACCTGCTCACGGTCATGGACGGCCTGCCGACCACGATCCGCCTGCTCGATCCACCGCTCCACGAGTTCCTGCCCGACCGGGCCGAGCTCATGGTGCGTGTCGCGCTCGCGGAGGAGCGTGGCGAGCCGGACGAGGGTGACATCCGCCTGCTCGCCGCGGTGAGCCGCCTGCACGAGTCCAACCCGATGCTCGGGCTGCGCGGCGTCCGTCTCGGGCTCGTCGTCCCGGGCCTGTTCGCCCTGCAGGTACGCGCGATCGCCGAGGCCACCGCGATCCGTCTCAAGGCGGGTGGGCGGCCGCGCCCGGAGATCATGGTGCCCCTCGTCGGGTCCGCGATGGAGCTGCACCTCATCAGGGACGACACCGACCACCTCGTCCACGAGGTCGCCGAGCGCGAGGGCATCGAGCTCCGGATCCCACTGGGCACGATGATCGAGCTGCCGCGCGCAGCCCTGACGGCGCATCGAATCGCCGACACAGCGGAGTTCTTCTCCTTCGGGACCAATGACCTCACGCAGACGACGTGGGGCTTCTCGCGCGATGACGTCGAGGCGGCGTTCTTCGCTGCCTACCTCGACAAGGGCGTGTTCACCCAGTCGCCGTTCGAGTCCCTCGACATCGACGGGGTTGGTCGTCTGATCCAGATCGCCGTGGAGGAGGGTCGGGCGACGAGGCCGGAGCTGCACCTAGGCGTGTGCGGCGAGCACGGCGGTGACCCGGAGTCCATCCACTTCTTCCACCGGGCCGGGCTCGACTACGTCTCCTGCTCACCGTTCCGCGTCCCTGTCGCGCGGCTGGAGGCGGGGCGCGCGACGCTGCAGCGGAGCTGACGATCGCCCTCGCCGCGGATCCCGCGCCGCGCGGCGCCTAGGCTCGGCCGTCGTGGCCCTCACCGCTTCGCAGGTCGAGCGGCGTCGGCTCCGCATCCCGACCATCCGTTACCCGGACCTCCCGGTCACCGCTGCCCGGGAGGAGATCGCGGCTGCGATCCGCGACCACCCGGTCGTCGTCGTGGCCGGGGAGACGGGTTCGGGCAAGACGACGCAGCTGCCGAAGATCTGTCTGGACCTGGGCCGTGGGGTGCGCGGCCTCGTCGGGCACACCCAGCCGAGGCGGATCGCCGCTCGCTCGGTCGCCGAACGGGTCGCGGAGGAGCTCGGTACGTCGCTCGGAGACCTGGTCGGCTACCAGGTGCGCTTCACCGACCGCACAAGCGAGGAGACCCTCGTCAAGGTGATGACCGATGGGATCCTGCTGGCCGAGGTGGCTCATGACCGCATGCTCCAGCGCTACGACACGCTGATCATCGACGAGGCGCACGAACGCAGCCTCACCATCGACTTCCTGCTCGGGTACCTGAAGCGCCTGCTGCCGTCTCGTCCCGATCTGCGGGTCGTCATCACGTCGGCGACGATCGACCCCGCCCGCTTCTCCGAGCACTTCGGTGGGGCCCCGGTCATCGAGGTATCGGGCCGCACGTATCCGGTCGAGGTCCGCTACCGGCCGCTCGTGGACGATGCGGCCGTCGAGGGCAGCGGGGACCGGGACCAGGTCCAGGGCATCTGCGACGCCCTCAGCGAGCTCGCCCACGAGGAACCTGGGGACGTCCTCGTCTTCCTGAGCGGCGAGCGGGAGATCCGCGACACCGCGGAAGCCGTTCGCGCTCTCCAGCTCCGCGACACCGAGATCCTGCCGTTGTACGGCCGTCTGTCCACCGCCGAGCAGCACCGGGTCTTCACGCCGCACCCCGGGCGGCGTGTCGTGCTGGCGACCAACGTGGCCGAGACGTCCCTCACGGTTCCCGGCATCCGCTACGTCGTCGACCCAGGGACGGCCCGGATCTCGCGGTACAGCAACCGCACCAAGGTCCAGCGGCTGCCGATCGAGGCGGTGAGCCGCGCCTCCGCCGACCAGCGGAAGGGCCGCTGCGGCCGGCTCGCGGACGGCATCTGCATCCGGCTCTACAGCGAGGAGGACTACCTCGCGCGGCCGGCGTACGCCGACCCCGAGATCCTGCGGACCAGCCTCGCCTCGGTGCTGCTCCAGATGGCCGCCCTGGAGCTCGGTCCGGTCCAGGACTTCCCGTTCCTCGACCCGCCCGACGCACGCCAGGTGCGAGACGGCCTGCAGCTGCTCGAGGAGCTCGGCGCCCTCGACTCCGCCGCCGAGGGCTCCCGGCTGACTCCGCTCGGGCGCCGCCTCGCTCGGCTGCCGGTCGACCCGAGGCTGGGCCGCATGGTCCTCGAGGCCGAACGGCTCAGCTGCCTCGAGGAGGTCCTCGTCGTCGTGGCCGGTTTGTCGATCCAGGACCCCCGCGAGCGACCCGTCGATCGCGAGGCGGCAGCGGCGCAGCGTCACGCACGCTTCCTGGACAAGACCTCGGACTTCCTGACCCTGCTCAACCTCTGGGAGTACGTGCAGTCGCGGCAGGCGGAGCTGTCCTCCTCGGCGTTCCGGCGGATGTGCCGCGAGGAGTTCCTTCACTACCTGCGCGTCCGGGAGTGGCAGGACCTCGTCGTGCAGTTGCGTCGAGCGGCTCGTTCGGTCGGCGCGCACGGCGTCAACCGGCAGGCCGTACCCGCGGCTGAGCGCACCCAGGGGCAGGCCGACGCGATCCACGAGGCACTCCTGTCGGGACTGCTGTCCCACGTCGGAGCGCGAGACGGTGACACCAGGGAGTTCCTCGGCGCGCGGGGGGCGCGCTTCGGCGTGTGGCCGGGCTCGGCCTTGTCCCGCAGGCCACCGCGGTTCGTGATGGCGGCCGAGCTCGTCGAGACCTCGAGGCTGTGGGCGCGCGTCGTGGCCCGGGTCGAGCCGGAGCGCGTCGAGCGCGTTGCCGCCCACCTCGTGAAGCGTCACTACAGCGAGCCCCACTGGGAACGCGAGCGTGGCGGTGCCATGGCTTTCGAGCGCGTGACGCTGTACGGGGTGCCCCTCGTCGCCCGGCGCCGGGTCGACTACGGCCGCATCGATCCGGTGCTCTCTCGTGAGCTGTTCATCCGCCATGCGCTCGTCGAGGGCGACTGGGAGACCCACCACCGGTTCTGGCACGACAACCGCCGCCGGATGGCCGAGGTGGCCGAGATCGAGCACCGGGTCCGGCGTCGAGACGTGGTCGTCGACGAGGACACGCTGTACGACCTCTACGACGCGCGTGTGCCGGCGCACGTCGTTTCCTCGCGCCACTTCGACCGCTGGTGGAGGGCCGTGCGGCGCGAGCATCCCGACCTGCTGACGTTCACCGTCGAGATGTTGACGAGCGCGCATCCCGCCGGTGTCCTTGTCGATGACTATCCGGACGTCTGGCGGCAGGGCGACCTGCGACTGCCGCTGAGCTACCGGTTCGAGCCGGGCGCCCCCGACGACGGCGTCACTGTGGAGATCCCGCTGGCCGCGCTGCCCACGGTCGACGCGGAGGACTTCCTGTGGCAGGTCCCCGGTCTGCGCGAGGAGACGGTCACTGCCTTGATCCGGTCCCTGCCCAAGGCGCTGCGTCGCGGCCTGGTCCCGGCGCCGGACCGGGCCCGTGAGGTCCTCGCAGCGCTCGGGGACACCCGGGAGCCGCTGCTTCCCGCTGTCGAGCGTGAGCTTCGCCGCCTCACGGGCGTCGTAGTCGGCCCGCAGGACTGGGACCTCGATGCCGTGCCGCAGCACCTGCGCATCAACATCCGCGTCGTCGACCGCGGCCGGGTGGTGGGCGAGGGCCGGGACCTGGCCGCGCTGAGACGAGAGCTCGCGCCGCGGCTGCGACGTACGGTCTCCGCGGCCGCTCGATCCCTGGAGCGGACCGGACTCTCGGACTGGTCCTTCGATGAGCTGCCCCGCAGCTTCACCGCCGACCGGGAGGGCTCCCCGGTCGTCGGTCACCCTGCTCTCGTCGACGAGGGGGCGAGCGTCGGCGTACGCGTGCTTGCGACCGCGTCCGAGCAGCAGCAAGCCCATCGCGCGGGCGTGCGTCGGCTCCTCCTGCTGACCCTGCCCTCTGCGTTGCCGGGGATCCTGCGCGGGCTGTCCAGCGAGCAGCGGCTGTCGCTGTCGCGAAGCGCGTACCCCTCCGCGGCCGCCCTGCTCGACGACTGCGAGGCCACAGCCCTCGACTCGCTCATGGACGAGCACGGCGACCTGCCCTGGGATCGGCGCGGGTTCGCGGCACTGCGCGACGACGTGGCCCCGTACCTGCCGGCGCGCACCAGTGCCGTCGTCGACCGGGTCGTGCGCGCGCTTGATGCGGCCGCGTCGGTGGAACGTCACCTGCGGGACCAGCGCTCCCTCAGCCTCCTCGCCTCGCTGGCCGACATCCGCGCCCAGCTCGAACGGCTCACGCGGGACGGTTTCGTCGCCGCGACCGGCTGGTCGCACCTGACCGATCTCGAGCGTTACCTCAAGGCCCTCGCCGTACGTCTCGACCGGCTGCCCGAGCGTCCCGCCACCGACGCGGCCGCCATGGCGACGATGCGACGGCTCGAGGACGAGTGGCGGCGGTATGCGACCGCGTCGCCGATGTCCCCCGAGGTCGAGCGCGTGCGATGGATGCTCGAGGAGCTTCGCGTCAGCCTGTGGGCGCAGTCGCTCGGGACGGCGTACCCGGTCTCGGAGAAGCGGGTGCTGCGCGCCCTCGACGCGATCAGCGCCTGAGCGCGGCCACCCCTGAGGCGACCGAAGCGGTCAGCGGGATCCGCGGCAGCAGGCACGCCTGGACGGCGTGGTAGGTGTCCGGCTTGCCCGACCACGTCCGACGCGATACCCGCCCGTCTTCGTCGAGCTCGTGGACCCAGCCCCCTCGGCGATGGTCCACGAAACGTTGCTGCGCCAACGTCCAGAAGCGCTCGTACCAGTCGTCGTACGTCTCCTCGCCGGTGACGTCGGCCAGCACCGCCGCCGCCCCGATCGCCTCGCACAGTACCCAGTGGAACCGCTCGCGGACCAGCGGCGTCCCGTCCCAGTCGGTGGTGTAGGCCAGCCCGGGCCGCTCGTCCGACCAGGCGTCGGCGACGGCGGTCGCGAAGAGGTGGCGCGCAGCGTCGACGTAGCGGGAATCCGGTCGCCGGGTGTTCAGGTGCATAAGGAGCCGCGCCCACTCGAGCCCGTGGCCCGGCGTCGTCCCGTAGGGCCGGAACGGGTCGTCGGTCCGGTCCGCGTTGTAGTCGCGCACGACCCGCCAGTGCTCGTCGTGATGCTCCGGTACCCGCCAGCCGTGCGTGCGCGCCTCGTCGAGGACGAGGCGATCGGCCACCGACGCCGCGCGATCGACCCACTCGGCGTCGCCGGTGGCGTCGGCCGCGGCGAGCATCGCCTCCACCCCATGCATGTTCGCGTTCGCTCCCCGGTAGGCCTCCAGGTGGGTGAACCGGCGGTCCCACACGTCGACCAGCGCGCCCGCGCCGTCGTCCCAGAAGCGCAAGAGCCCTTGTGCGGACTCGGTGAGCAGCGGGTCAGCATCGAGTCCGGCGACGTGGGCGGTGGAGGCGGCGAGGAGGACGAAGGCATGCCCGTACGCCCGCTTGGCGGTGTCCACGGGCACCCCGTCGCGAACCGATCCGTACCATCCGCCGAAGCCGTCGTCGGCGAAGACCCCGCGCAGCGCGGCGAGGCCGGCCTCGGCGAGCGGGGCGTCACCCTCGCGGCCGAGGAGCGCCCCGAGGCCGAGCACGTGGGTCATCCGCGTGGTGATCCACAGCTCGCGAGGTCGCCGCGGGTCCGGGTGACCGTCGTCGTCGAGCCAGGCGAAGGTGCCGTCTGGCATGGCCGACGCGCGGGTCCACTCGAGCAGACGGGTGGTCTCCTCGGCGAGGACCGCGAGGTGCTCCTCGCTGGTCCGCAGGCGTCGCGTCGAGGCCACGCGTCGACGCTACCGACCGGGCAGGCGTGTCGGGTGCCCGGCGTCTGCCGGGGGTGGCCGGCACCTGGCAGGGTGAGCGCGTGAGCGGGCCGCGCGACGACGTGCTCGGGATCCGGGCCCGGATCTTCGCACGGGTGGGCGACCTCGAGCAGGCGTGCGTCCACGACCGGATGCCGCTCCCCGTCGAGGTCTGCGACGTCGACGGGGCAGCGGTGTCGCCGCTCGGCCCGGCTCCAGGGCCGGACGATCCGAGGTGGACACCCCTCCAGCCCGGCGAGGACTGGGGACGCGAGCACCCGCTCGTCCTGTGGGGCTACCCGGCGGACGGCGGCTCGGTCAGCTGGCTACGTACTCGCTTCGTGGTCCCGCCGGGCTGGGTCGGCGAGGACGTGCTCCTCGCCCTCGACGACCCGCGGGGCGGTCCGGCGATCGGGTACGAGGGCCTGCTGCACCTCGACGGCGCGGTGCTGGCGGGGCTCGACGAGTTCCATCGCCAGGTGTTGCTGCCGGAGCGGGCTCGCTCCGGTCCGCACGACGTCCTCGCTCGCTGCACCGTCGCCGCCCGCCGCCCCTTCGCGGGGATCGAGCTGCGGCGCCGCGACCCAGCAGTGTGGCGCCTCGGCCTGCTCGTTCGCACGCTGCTGGGCGCGATCGACGTCTGGGACGAGAACGACGTCGAGCTGCATCGTGTTGTCGCCGCGCTGGACCAGGCGTACCGCGCGCTCGACCTGCGGGAGGGATGGCACAGCGAGCGCTTCCGCGCCAGTGCGGCCGCGGCGCTGCCCCGGCTCGAGGCGTCCCTTCCCCGCGGGGATGCCGCCCGGCCGCTGGTCACGGCCATCGGCCACGCCCACCTCGACGTCGCCTGGCTGTGGCCGACGTGGCGTACGCGGCAGAAGGTCGTGCACACCGTCGCGACCGCGTTGCACCTCATGGACCGCTACCCCGACTACCACTTCGCCCTGTCGGCGCCGCAGACGTGGGAGTACGTACGCGAGGACGCGCCCGAGGTTTGGGAGCGCATGCTGCCCCGGGTGGCGGAGGGTCGCCTCGAGCCGGTCGGCGTCATGTGGCTGGAGTGCGACGCGAACCTGCCGAGCGGAGAGGCCCTGGTCCGCCAGGTCAAGCACGGCCTGGCGCACTACGCGAGGTGGACGGGGCAGCAGCCGCCCGCCGCATGGCTGCCGGACTCCTTTGGATACTCGGCCGCCCTGCCGACGGTCCTCGCCGGGTTCGGCATCCGCGCGTTCCTGACCACGAAGCTGTCGTGGAACCAGGTCAACCGGATGCCCGCGGACACCTTCTGCTGGCGAGGCGTCGACGGTTCGGAGGTGATCGCCCACTTCGTGACGTCCAGCGCCGCGGACGTGGGCCACCCCGCCGACCCGCAGTGGCACACCTACAACGGCTCGATGACGCCGCGTGAGGTGGCCGGCCTCTGGGCGCACTACCGGGGCAAGCCGACCAACGAGGAGCTGCTCTACCTGTTCGGCCACGGCGACGGGGGAGGCGGCCCCACCGAGCAGATGGTTGCCGTCGCCGGCTGGCTAGCCGATCTGCCTGGTCTGCCCGAGGTCCGGCTCGGCCGGTCGGACGGCTTCTTCGATCGTCTGCTCGCTCGGGCCGACCGCGGCTCCCTCCCCGCCTGGACCGGTGACCTCTTCATGGAGGGGCACCGCGGGACCTTCACGAGCCAGGCGCGTACCAAGCGGGCCAACCGCGACCTCGAGAAGGCCGCCCGGGAGGCGGAGTGGGCCAACGCCTGGGCGGTGCGCGACGGCCTCGCCCCCGACCGGCAGCCGGTCATCGACGGGGCGTGGACCACCCTGTTGCGCAACCAGTTCCACGACATCCTGCCCGGCAGCAGCATCGCGCAGGTGTACCTCGACGCGGCGGCCGAGCAGGCGGCCGCGCTCGCGACCCTTGCGGACGTGCGGGACGAGGCCTTGCGCGCCATCGCCTCTGGCGCCCCCGGTCCCGTGGTCGTGAACTGCGTCCCCTGGCCGCGGACCGAGGTCATCGAGCACGCGGGCAGGGCGCGTCGGGTGCTCGTCGGGTCCTACGGGTTCGCCCCGGTCGAGGTTGCGGCGAGCGGCGTGGCCGAGTGCGCGCCGGTGCGCGTCGCCGCGACCGCCGGCGGCTGGGTCCTGGACAACGGTGTCGTGCGCGCCGCGGTTGACCGCTTCGGGGAGATCGCCTCCCTGGTCCTGCACGCCACCGGTCGCGAGTTCGCCTCCGCGGCGCTCAACGCGCTCGTGCTCTACGAGGACCGGCCGCTGTCCTGGGACGCCTGGGACATCGACGCCTTCTATGCCGACAAGCCGACTCCGCTGCGCGAGGCGGAGGAGGTCGAGGCGGTCGATGGCAGCGGGCTGCGCGGCCAGGTGGTGGTCCGCCGCGTGAGCGGCCCCACGACCGTCGTGCAGCGCATCGCCCTCGACGCGGGATCGCCCACCGTGACGGTGGAGACCGCCGTCGACTGGGGTGAGCGCAACATGCTCCTGCGAGCCCGCTTCCCGTTCGCGATCGCTGCCCGCCACGCCACGGCCGGGCGTGCGTTCGGCTCGGTCGAGATCCCGACCCACCGCAACACCTCGTGGGAGCAGGGCCGCTTCGAGCTCCCCGTGCACGGCTGGCTCGACGTCTCCGACGGCGGGGGCGGCGTTGCGCTGCTCACCGACGCGACGTACGGGCACAGCGTCGACGGCGCCACCGTCGGCCTGTCCCTGCTCAAGGCCGGCTCGTGGCCCGACCCCACGGCGGACGCCGGTCACCACCGGTTCCGGTACGCGCTGCTGCCCCACGCCGGGACCTGGCAGGAGGCGGGCGTGCCGCGCGCCGCGTTCGAGCTGGGTGCGCCGCTTCGCCTCCTCGAGCTCCCGGCGCGCGGCGGCGCGGAGAGTCCGAACGATCCGGACGGTCCGGACGGTCCGGACGGTGGGCAGCGCTGCTTCCTCGCCGACGCCGGACCGGGGATCCTGGTCGAGACCGTGAAGGTCGCCGACGACGGCGACGGCACCGTCCTGCGGGTCGTGGAGACCCAGCACGCACCGGCCCGGGCACGCCTGCGCTTCGACCGAGCCGTGGCCGAGGCCCTGCGGACCGACCTGGCCGAGCGGGTGCTCGAGACGCTCTCGGTGGACGACGGGGTCGTCGAGGTGGATCTTCGACCGCACGAGGTGCTCACCCTCAAGGTGAGGTGGAGACTCTGAGCTCGCGGTCTTCCGCGAAGGGGTGGCCCCGCCGCCCGATCGCCTGGCAGGGTGCTGCCCGGCCGGAGAGGTCGGAGCGGGCCGGAGGCCAAATCACACGGTTGTTGTTCTCGGCGTGTCGGACCGACACGCCGATGTGACAGTTGTGACTGGAGTGAAGGGTGTTCCGTCACCTGCCGACCTCGTCTAACGTCGGCCGTCGCCCGAACGGCCCAGTGCACGCCCGCCAGCAGCCCGACAATCCAGCCCCGCCCGGAGCCTGATCCGGGGTGAGACCGAGGGACGACGACGAGGAGGGACACGAGCCCGTGCGCATCCCGCCGACCATCACCCGCGTCATCGCCCTGCTCGCGCTGCTCGTGGTCGCGGTCCTCCTCCCCGCGAACGTGGCCACCGCCGACAAGCCCACGCCGACCAAGCAGCAGGTGGCCAAGGCGCAGAGCAGCGCCCGCGCCGCCGCGAGCGCGGTCGGGTCCGCGCAGGCGAGGCTGGCGACCCTCACGGCCCGGATGGACCGGCTCGTCCGCAACGCCGAGATCGCCGGTGAGGCCTACGACGGCGCGGTCTACCGGCTCGGGCTGGCCACCCAGGCCGCCCAGCAGGCGCAGCGCAGGGCCGCGCTGGCGCAGGCCCGCTACGACGCGGCCGAGCTCGTCGTCGGCCGGTTCGCCTCGGCTGCCTACCGCTCCGGCGCCGACTTCGGTCCCGCGGACATCTTCCTGGGGGTCGGCGGGCCCGGTGGTGCGGTGTCGCGGGCGGACGCGATCGCGGCCGTCGGTCAAAGTGTCGAACGGGCACTGCTGACCGCGCAGTCGGCGAAGATCGTCGCCACCGTCATGCACCAGCAGGCGGCGGACGCCCTCGCCGCGCAGGCGAGCGCCGAGCAGGCGGTCGCCACGGCCAAGCTGCACGCCGACCAGGCCGCGGCCCAGCAGCAGAGCAAGGTCACGAGCCTGCAGAGCCAGATCGCGAAGCTGCGCCATTCACTCGCGTACGCCCGCCTGCACGCCGCCCACCTGGTCAAGGCCCGCAAGGTCGGCCTGGCCCGGGCCGCCCAGCAGCGTCGCCTCGCCCAGGAGCGTGCGGCGGCCGCTGCGGCCGCGGCACGCCGGGCAGCTGAGTCCTCCGTCGCCTCGCCTGGCGTCGTTCTGCCGGTCGTCGCGACGGCGCGCGGGACGACGGCCGGGGCCGCGCGCGCCATCGCCTACGCCAAGCGCCAGCTCGGGAAGCCCTACGTCTACGCCGCCGCCGGACCGGACTCCTTCGACTGCTCCGGGCTCACCATGCGTGCCTGGCAGGCCGGCGGGGTCTCACTGCCGCACTGGTCGGTCGCGCAGTACGAGCAGTCCCAGCCGGTCAGCCCGTCGCAGGCGAGACCGGGCGACCTCGTCTTCTTCGCGAGCAACCCCAACGACTACCGCACGATCTATCACGTGGCGCTCTACCTCGGTGGCGGCATGATGATCGAGGCGCCGCACACCGGGGACGTGGTGAAGATCATCGCGGTGTACCCGTACGACCTCTTCGGGTACGCCCGCCCCTGACCCCCCGTGGGCGGGCGTGGCTCAGGCGCCGGGGCCGTACAGGCCGTGCATCGCCGTGTGGTCCAGCGGCTCGCCCTTGGCCCGCGCGAAGGAGGCGCTGATCTCGGCCTCGGCCTCGACCCGGCCGCTCCACGTCGCCCCCTCCACCGACTTGCCGGGCTCGAGGTCCTTGTAGACCGAGAAGAAGTGCTCGATCTCGAGCCGGTCGAACTCCGGCACGTGGTAGACGTCCTGGAGGTGCAGCAGCCGCGGGTCGTTGGCGGGCACGCACAGGACCTTGTCGTCAGGGCCGGCCTCGTCGGTCATGCGGTACATGCCGATGGCCCGGGCGCGGATGAGGCAGCCGGGGAAGGTGGGTTCTTCCACGAGTACGAGCGCGTCGAGAGGGTCGCCGTCCTGGCCCAGGGTGCCCTCGATGAAGCCGTAGTCGTGGGGGTAGCGGGTCGAGGTGAAGAGCATCCGGTCGAGGCGGATCCGGCCGGTCTCGTGGTCGACCTCGTACTTGTTGCGCTGGCCCTTGGGGATCTCGATCGTGACGTCGAACTCCACGGATGGCTCCTGTCCGGGTGGTCGGCGGTGCATCGCGGCACGGGGGGCCGAACGCCGATCATCTCGTAGTCTGAAGCCTTCCACAGGGCGGCCACCACCGAGCCGCGGGTCCTTCGGCGCGCGACGACCACGACGCGCGCGCGATCAGACGGACGGGGATCGCAGTGCGCTGGAGGTACGCCGCCGCCGCGGTCGCCGTGGCCTGCGTGCTCACCCTGCTGCTGCTCCTGCTGCCCTCCGACGCCCCGCTGCACAGCCTGGTGTCCACCGCGTCGACGTCGACGAGCCAGTTCTCCCCCGCGGCGTCACCGGTCCCGGCCCGCTCCGCCGTCCCGGCAGGTCCCGTGCTGCCCTCGCCCAGCGGCACCGACGTGCCCACCGCCCCCGGCCTCGCGTCCGCCCTTCGGCCATCGCTGACCGGACCACCGCTGGGCGGGCACACCGGCGAGGCCGTGGTCGACGTCGCCACCGGGCAGGTGCTCCTTCGTCGCGGGCAAGGCGTCGTCCAGCCCGCCTCAACCCTGAAGCTGCTCACCGCCGCTGCCGCGTTGTCCGTCCTCGGTCCGCGGGCCGTCCTCACGACGCAGGTCGTGGCCGCCCCCGGTTCGGACCACCTGGTGCTCGTCGGGGGCGGGGACGCCACCTTGGCCTCCACGGCGGCGGCCGCTGCCGCCGCCGGCACCGGCTCCGAGCGCCCCGCCTCGATGGACCAGCTCGCCCGGGCCACTGCTCAGGCACTGAAGGCGTCGGGACGCCGAAGCGTCCAGTTGCGCTACGACGCCTCGATGTTCGGTGGGCCGCGGACGTCGCCGACCTGGCCGGCGACGTACGTGACCTCGGGGGTCGTGTCTCCGGTCACCGCGCTGTCGGTCGACGAGGGCCGTACCTCCCCGGGCGGGCGGTCCCGCTCGCTCGACCCGCCGGCGGCCGCCGCCGGGGTCTTCGCCGTCGCCCTGCGCCACCAGGGCATCTTCGTGGTCGGCCGCCCGCTCCCCGGGAGCGCGCCGGCCTCGGCGGTCCAGGTTGCGTCGGTCTCCTCCCCACCGGTGTCGGCGCTCGTCCAGCGGATGCTGACCCAAAGCGACGACGACCTGGCGGAGGCACTCGCGCACAGCACCGCGGTCGCCGCCCACCTGCCCGGGACCTTCGCCGGCGGGGCGGTCGCGACCCGGCAGGCGCTGCAGGGCCTCGGGCTGTCCGTGACCGGGCTGCTGCTCGTGGACGGGTCGGGGCTCTCGCACGCCGACCGGGTCCCGCCGGTCCTCCTCGCCCAGGTGCTCGCTCTCGCCGCGGGCACCGACGCCACCGATCAGACGCTCGGCCCGATCCTGAGCGGGCTGCCGGTGGCCGGCTGGACGGGGACCCTGGCCGATCGCTTCCGGGTAGGCGCAACCCAGGACGCGGCCGGTCTGGTGCGCGCCAAGACCGGCACCCTGTCCACGGTGTCCGGACTGGCCGGGACGGTGGTCGACGCCAACGACCGGGTTCTGGCGTTCGCCGTGGTCGCGGACGGCCTCCCGGCGGGCAGCACGCTCGACGCCCGCGCGGCTCTCGACGAGGCGGCCACGGCGCTCGCCGCCTGCGGCTGCGGCTGACCCTGCCGCTACCCCCGGCGCTGCCGCTGCCTGCCGCTCTTCCTCCGTTTCTGTGCGATGAACGCGGCGTCGTGGCACTAGGTGTGCAACTACGCCGCGTTCATCGCAACGGTGGGCACGGTGCGGTCGCGCCGAGGGACTGCGTACGGTTGGGCGGTGCCCGAGACCTCAGCGCTCGTCGACTGGAACCTCGCCGCCCGCCTCGGTGCGGGGCTGGCCGGCCGTGGACCCGCCGTGACGCCGGAGGAGGCGCGCGAGGTCGTCCTCGCCCTGCGCGCGGGCGCCGCCGAGGCGCGGGTGCACGTGCGGGCGTACACCGGTCTGGACGCGCCCACCGCCGACGCCCCCGTCGAGGTGGTGGACAGGCGACGCTGGATCGAGGCCAACGCCCAGGGGCTGGCCCGGCTCTTCGCCCCGCTCGAGGAGGTGCTGCGGTCCCGGGTGCAGAACGAGGCGTTGCGCCGCGTGGGCGGGACGCTGACCGGCAGCGAGGTCGGTGCCGCGCTCGCCTGGATGTCCGGCAAGGTCCTCGGGCAGTTCGACATCTACGCGGGGCTCGATGACGGGCGTCCCGGGCGGCTGCTCCTGGTCGCTCCCAACGTCGCCCAGGTCGAGCGGGAGCTCGGGGTGGACCGCGGCGACTTCCGGCTGTGGGTGTGCCTGCACGAGGAGACCCACCGGGTCCAGTTCACCGCGGTGCCGTGGTTGCGGGACCACCTCGTCGGCGAGGTCCGGGAGCTGCTGCTCAGCGTGGGCAGGGACGCGCAGTCCGGGGAGCTGGCCGAGCGGTTGCGGGACCTGGCGCAGGCCGTGGGCGAGGCCCTGCGCGGTGGCGGCGCACCCGCGGTCGACCACATCCTCCAGAGCCCCGAGCAGCGGGAGCGGATGGCGCGCCTGACGGCGGTCATGAGCCTGCTGGAGGGCCATGCCGACGTCGTCATGGACGGCGTCGGGCCGGACGTGGTGCCCTCGGTCGCCGAGATCCGCGCCCGCTTCCAGGAGCGCCGTGAGCACCCGGGCCGTATCGAGGCGGCGATGCGGCGCCTGCTCGGGCTCGACGCCAAGCTCCGCCAGTACCGCGACGGCGCCGCCTTCGTCCGCGGGGTGCTCGACGCGGCCGGGATGGAGGGGTTCAACCGGGTCTGGGAGCGCCCGGCCAACCTGCCGTCCGACCGTGAGATCCAGGCGCCTGGCGAATGGGTGCACCGGGTCCTTGGATGAGCGGTCCCGCGACCGAAGTGGCGCTCGTGCGGGCCGCCGTACGTCGGTGCGTGGCCGACCTGCCGCGTGGGTCGCACCTGCTCGTCGCCTGCAGCGGAGGTGCGGACTCCCTCGCCCTCGCCGCCGCTGCGTCCTTCCTCGCGCCCCGGGAGGGACTGCCGGCCGGCGGCGTCGTCGTGGACCACGGCCTGCAGCCCGGCTCGGCCGAGGTCGCCGCGTCGGTCCGCACCCAGCTGCTGGCCCTCGGACTGACGCCCGTGCGCATCGTGCGGGTCGAGGTGGGACGTGGCGGCGGACCGGAGGCGGCGGCTCGGGACGCCCGGTACGCCGCGCTGCGCTTCGTCGCCGACGACGTCGGCGCGGCGGCGGTCCTGCTCGGGCACACCCTCGACGACCAGGCGGAGAGCGTGCTGCTCGGGCTCGGCCGCGGGTCCGGGGCCCGCAGCCTCGCCGGCATGGCCCCGGTGAGCGGGCTGTGGCGCCGGCCCTTGCTGGGGATCCCCCGGGAGACCACGCGAGCGGCCTGCGCAGCCGAGGGGCTGCCGGCCTGGGAGGATCCGCACAACGCCGACGACTCCTTCGCCCGGGTGCGAGTCCGCCGCGACGCCCTTCCCGCCCTCGAGCGGGCCGTCGGGCCAGGGGTCGCCGCAGCCCTGGCCCGGTCGGCGCGACTGCTGCGTGCGGACGCCGACGCCCTCGACGGGTGGGCGGAGAGCGCGTGGCGCGGCCTCGGGGCCGGAGCCGTTCTGGACGCCGGGGAGCTGGCCGGCCTACCGCGAGCCGTACGCTCCCGCGTCCTGCGGCTCGCGGCGACCGACGCCGGGGTCCCCCCGCTCGCACTCGAGCACGTCGAGGAGCTGGACCGCCTGGTCACCGAGTGGCACGGCCAGGGCCCTGTGTCGCTGCCCGCGGGGGCGAGCGGGCGTCGCGCCGGCGGCGCGCTGCTGCTCACCCCCGGTGCGGTGGCAGGGGCAGCGGCTGTGCAGGATGAGCCCCGTGGACGCTGAGGACGTGGGCGCGGACATCGAGCGCGTCCTCATCGAGGAGAAGCAGATCCACGCCAGGATCGCCGAGCTGGCCGCGCAGATCGACCGGGACTACGCCGGGCGCGACCTGCTGCTGGTCGGCGTGCTCAAGGGCGCGGTGATGGTGATGGCTGACCTGGCCAGGGCGCTGCACCTGCCCGCGCAGATGGACTGGATGGCGGTGTCGTCGTACGGCTCGGGCACCAAGAGCTCGGGCGTCGTCCGCATCCTCAAGGACCTCGACAAGGACATCACCGGGCGCGACGTCCTCGTGGTGGAGGACATCATCGACTCGGGGCTCACCTTGTCCTGGCTGCTGCGCAACCTGCGCTCCCGGGCGGCGGAGTCGGTCGAGGTCTTCACGCTGCTGCGCAAGCCGGAGGCCGCGAAGGTCGACGTCACCGTGCGCTACGTCGGCTTCGACATCCCCAACGAGTTCGTCGTCGGCTACGGCCTCGACTACGGCGAGCGATATCGGAACCTCCCCTTCATCGGGACCCTCCACCCCTCCGTGTACAGCTGAAGGAACGTCCTGGCGAATCTCAGCGTTGGCATCCATGTGGGCGACTCTCGGGCCGCCGGGCTACCCTGGTGGTCCGGACGACCCGATGTCGCCTGGCCACATCGCGGCGCGTGAGGGCGAGCCGCAGTCGATCCCGAGGTTCAGGAGGTCGGGGCCGCCAGCGTCCCGAGATGCCAGTGAAGCGTTACTTCCGCGGTCCCGTGCTGTGGATCGTCGTCGTCGTCATCGCCCTCCTGGTCGCCCTGCAGCTGCTCTCCAGCGGAGGGACCGCCAAGAAGGTCGACACCTCGACGATCCTCAGCGAGATCCGCTCGGGTCAGGTCGAGTCGGCCAAGGTCGTCGACACCGACCAGCGGATCGAGGTCACGCTCAAGAACGGTGAGAAGCAGCGGGCCCAGTACGTCGACCCGCTCGGACCCATCCTCGTGCAGGCCCTCGACGAGGCGAACCTGCCCGGTGGCTACGACAACTCCCACCCCACGCCGAGCCTGATCGGCTCCCTGCTGGTCAACATCCTGCCGATCCTGCTGCTGGTCGTCCTGTTCTTCTTCGTCATGAACTCGATGCAGGGCGGCGGCTCGCGGGTCATGAACTTCGGCAAGAGCCGCGCCAAGGTCGTGTCCAAGGACACGCCCAAGACCACTTTCGCCGACGTCGCCGGCGCGGACGAGGCCGTCGAGGAGCTCGAGGAGATCAAGGAGTTCCTCGCCGACCCGGCGAAGTTCCAGGCGGTCGGGGCCAAGATCCCCAAGGGCGTCCTGCTGTACGGCCCGCCGGGGACGGGCAAGACGCTGCTCGCACGCGCCGTGGCCGGCGAGGCGGGCGTCCCGTTCTTCTCGATCTCCGGGTCGGACTTCGTCGAGATGTTCGTGGGCGTCGGGGCCAGCCGCGTTCGCGACCTGTTCGAGCAGGCCAAGACCAACGCACCGGCGATCGTCTTCGTCGACGAGATCGACGCGGTCGGGCGGCACCGTGGAGCCGGCCTCGGCGGGGGCCACGACGAGCGCGAGCAGACCCTCAACCAGCTGCTCGTCGAGATGGACGGCTTCGACGTCAAGGGCGGGGTCATCCTCATCGCCGCGACCAACCGACCCGACATCCTCGACCCGGCGCTGCTCCGCCCCGGTCGCTTCGACCGGCAGATCGCCGTCGAGCGCCCTGACCTCACCGGCCGCTTCGAGATCCTCAAGGTCCACGCCAAGGGCAAGCCCCTGGCCGGCTCGGTGGACCTCATGGCCGTCGCGCGACGTACCCCCGGCTTCACCGGCGCGGACCTCGCGAACGTGCTCAACGAGGCGGCCCTGCTGACGGCCCGCAGCGGCAAGAAGCTCATCGACCCGCCAGCCATGGATGAGGCCATCGACCGGGTCGTCGCCGGCCCGCAGAAGCGCTCGCGGCTGATGAACGACAAGGAGAAGAAGATCACCGCCTACCACGAGGGCGGTCACGCGCTCGTGGCCGCGGCGCTGCCCAACACCGACCCCGTGCACAAGATCACGATCTTGCCCCGCGGACGGGCGCTCGGCTACACGATGGTGCTGCCCGACGAGGACAAGTACTCCACGACCCGCAACGAGATGCTCGACCAGCTGGCGTACATGCTGGGCGGCCGGGTGGCCGAGGAGATCGTCTTCCACGACCCGACCACCGGCGCCGCTAACGACATCGAGAAGGCGACGGCGGTGGCCCGGGCGATGGTCACCCAGTACGGCATGAGCGAGCGGGTCGGCGCGATCAAGCTGGGCCAGGACTCCGGCGAGGTGTTCCTCGGCCGTGAGCTGGGCCACCAGCGCGACTACTCGGAGGGCATCGCCGAGATCGTCGACGAGGAGGTGCGCAAGCTCGTCGAGAACGCCCACGACGAGGCGTACGAGATCCTGCTCGCCAACCGCGACGTCCTCGACACCCTCGTCGTGGAGTTGCTGGAGAAGGAGACGCTCGACAAGGAGGCGGTTGCCGCCATCTTCGCGCCGGTGCAGAAGCGCCCATCGCGGCCGGTGTGGCTGTCCTCCGCGCGCCGCCCGGTGTCCGACCGCCCGCCGGTCGTGTCCCCGCGCGAGCTCGCGAGCGCGAACGGCTCGCCGAACGGCTCCAACGGCTCCAACGGGTCCAACGGTCACTCGAGCCTCGGCGGCGAGCCGACCGACGTCGGCCACCACGACCTGACTCGCCCCGCTGAGTGAGCGCCCGCCCGTGACCGACTCGATCAGCCTGCCCTCGACGCAGCGTGTCGGCCCGTTCGACCACGAACGGGCCGAGCGCGCGGTGCGCGAACTGCTCCTCGCGATCGGTGAGGACCCCGACCGCGACGGCCTGCGCGACACCCCCGCGCGGGTGGCTCGGATGTACGCCGAGATCTTCAGCGGACTGCGCCAGGAGCCGGAGGACGTGCTCACGACGACCTTCGACCTCGGTCACGACGAGCTCGTCATGGTGCGCGACATCGAGGTCTGGAGCCACTGCGAGCACCACCTCGTCCCGTTCTTCGGCAAGGCGCACGTCGGCTACATCCCCTCCCGGGACGGACGCATCACCGGGCTGTCCAAGCTGGCGAGGCTGGTGGACCTGTATGCGAGGCGTCCCCAGGTGCAGGAACGACTGACCACGCAGGTGGCGGACGCCCTGGTCCGCGTCCTCGGCCCGCGCGGCGTGGTCGTCGTCTTCGAGTGCGAGCACCTGTGCATGGCGATGCGCGGCGTGCGCAAGCCCGGCTCCACGACAACGACCTCCGCGGTCCGCGGGCAGCTGCGTGACCCCGCCACCAGGGCCGAGGCGATGAGCCTCATCCTGGGCCGGTGAGCGGACCCAAGGAACCCGCCAGGCTGCCGGAGGCTCTTGCGGGGCTGGGCCGCACCGCCGTCATGGCCGTGCTCAACGTCACGCCCGACTCCTTCTCCGACGGCGGTCGCTACCCCGACGTCGCCACGGCGGTCGCCCACGGGGTCGCCCAGCACGCCGCCGGTGCCGACCTGGTCGACGTCGGTGGCGAGTCGACGCGCCCGGGGGCCTTCCGGGTCGACCCGCGGGAGGAGCAGCGTCGGGTCCTGCCCGTCGTCCGCGGCCTGGTCGCGGCGGGCGTACCGGTGAGCATCGACACCATGCGCGCGGAGACCGCGCTGGCCGCCGTCGACGCCGGCGCCTGCATGGTCAACGACGTCAGCGGCGGCTTGGCCGACGACGCGATGCTCGCTGCCGTCGCCCGGCTCGGTGTGCCGTACGTCGTGATGCACTGGCGCGGTCCCAGCGACCGGATGGCGACCCTGGCGCACTACGACGACGTCGTCTCGGACGTCTGCCGTGAGCTGTCCGCGAGGGTCGAGGCGGCCGAGGCCGCCGGGCTCGATCCGGCGTCCCTCGTGCTCGACCCGGGCCTCGGGTTCGCGAAGCAGGCCGAGCACAACTGGTCGCTGCTCGCATCGCTCGACGTCCTGGCCGAGCTCGGCCGCCCGCTGCTGGTCGGCGCCTCGCGCAAGCGCTTCCTGGGGGAGCTCCTGGCGGACGCCACCGGTCCGCGGCCGGTCGGCGAACGCGACGCCGCGACCGACGCCGTGTCCGCCCTCGCCGCCGAGTCGGGTGTGTGGTGCGTGCGCGTGCACGACACCCTCGGCAGCCTCGACGCCGTCCGGGTGGCCGCCGCGTGGCGGGAGGCGCGCCGCCGATGAGCGACCGGGTCGCCCTCACCGGTCTGCGCGCACAGGGGCGCCACGGCTGGTTCGCCCACGAGACGGCGAACGGCCAGGAGTTCGTCGTCGACGTCGTCCTGCACGTGGACACTCGCCCAGCCGCCGCCTCTGACGACCTGGCCGACGCCGTCGACTACGCGTCGGTGGCCGAGGCGGTGGTCGGTGTCGTCGAGGGTCCGCCGGTCCGGCTCATCGAGACGCTCGCTCAGCGGGTGGCTGACGTCTGCCTGGCCGACCCACGGGTCGGGGCCGTCGAGGTCGTCGTGCACAAGCCGCAGGCGCCACTCGACGTCGCCTTCGGTGACGTCGAGGTGCGCATCCTGCGGGAGCGCGGATGAGGCGCGCGGCACTGAGTCTGGGCTCCAACCTCGGAGACCGGCTGGGGATCCTCGCCTCCGCGCTCAGCGGCCTGGCGGCGACCGGCGGGCTGCGGGTGGTCGCCGTCTCCTCCGTCTATGAGACCGAGCCGGTCGGGGGGCCCGAGCAAGGGCCCTACCTCAACGCCGTGGTCGTCGCGGACACCCTCCTCGAGCCGGCCGAGCTGCTCGAGCGGGCGCTCGCGGTCGAGCACGCCCACGGCCGGGTCCGTGAGGTCCGCTGGGGGGCCCGGACCCTCGACGTCGACGTGCTGTCCGTGGGATCCGTGGTGAGCGACGACCCACAGCTCACCCTCCCGCACCCCCGCGCCCACGAGCGGGCGTTCGTGCTCGTCCCCTGGGCCGAGGTCGATCCCGAGTACGCCGTCCCGGGCCTCGAGCGGACGGTCGCCGCCCTGCTCGCGGCGCTGCCGAGCGTCGACGGCGTACGACGCACCGCCGGGGCCGACGTGCTCCGGCTCGACGAGGTGCCCCGGTGAGGCCGAACGACTGGCGCACGCTGGTCCCGCTCGTCGTCGTCGCGACGGCCTGCGGCTGGCTCTTCGCGCGCATGCTGGAGAGCCGCCGCGGCGAGGTGGGCGTGCCACCGTGGTCGGCCGCGATCGTGCTCGCCGCATCCGGTGTCGCCCTGGTCTTCACCGCGCGCCGAACGCGCGCCCGCCTCTCCCGCCGCCCCGGAACCACGCCGGTGCCGCCGCTGGTCGCCGCCCGGCTGGCCGCCCTGGGGGTGGCCGGCTCGCGGGCCGGTGCCATCGTGGCGGGCGCCTATCTCGGGTACGCGCTCTTCGTCGTCGGCGACCTCTCGACGCCGTTTCGCCACTCGGTGTTCTGGCGCAGCCTCGCCTGCGCGGGCGGTGCGACCCTGGTCGTCCTCGGCTCGCTGCTCCTCGAGCACGCCCTGCGGCTGCCGCACGACGAATCGGCCAAGCCCGGTGACCGACAGGAATCGCCGGATTAGATGCACGATGCGTCATCGCCTCAGTGCGTACGGTGATCCCTGTGCTCGGAGTGGCTGATGCCGGTACGCGAAGCGTCACCGACCCCGTAGCGTTGTCCTCATGAGTCAGCACGCGCGCCCCTCCGGGGGGCGTGGGGGCGGGTGGTTCATCGCGCTCGCCTTCGTCGTGCTCGTGGCCGGCGCCTACCTGGCCAACACGGTGGACAACGCGGCCCGGCCGGCGGTCGGCCTGGCGTCGCTGTCCGCCGCGGCCCTCGCGCTGCTCTCCGCCCGCGTCGAGCGACGGACCAGGGCCCGCATCGAGGAGCTCAACGAGGCCCAGCGGCGCGAGGCGTACCGCATGCGGGTCGAGCTCGACGAGGCCCACGCGCGGGCCCAGCGGGCGCTGCAGCGGGCCGCCTCAGCGGAGGCCGCGGTGTACGCCCTCACGGCCGCCACCGAGGGGTTGCTGGCCGCGCGCCAGGCGCTCATCGCCGCCTCGGTCCACGCCGGCGCCGCCCCGACCACGCCCTCCGTCGCGCCTGAGACCCAACAGCCTCAGCTGCTGCGGCCAACCGTTCCGCCCTTCCCCGAGCCCGCGGGTCCCTTCGCCCCCGCGGCCTCGCTCACACCTCCCTCGCTGGAGTGGCCGCTCGCCGATGTGCCCGCGCCGCGCCGCGAGCCGTCGCTCGACCTGCCCCTGGTCCCCGCGCCCGTGGCCCCCGTCACGCCGCTGTTCGTCCCGGTGGAGTCGCCCACCCAGCCGTCCACCGGCGCGGCGAGCACCGCCACCGGCAACGGCACGGAGCCGCGCTCGTCGGAGCTGGTGGACCTCACGAGCACGTCGACGACCCACTTCGCTCGTCCGGCCTGAGCGCCGTCCGTCCCACTCGTTCTCGGAGGAACCTCGTGCGCAGGCTGGTCGCTCTTGCGACCGGTGCCGCCCTGGCCCTGGGCCTGCTGGTCGTGGCCACCCCCGCCGGTGCCACTGGCGGCACCTCGGCGTCGGCGAAGCTGGCTTCCACGCTGGCCTGGAAGAGCTGTACCGACCCCGACATGGCGGGGTCCGGGGCCCTGTGCGCGACGCTGAAGGTCCCCCTTGACTGGAAGCACCCGTCCGGGCCGACGATCTCCCTCGCCCTGTCGATGGTGCGCCACACCAGCTCGGCGGCTGCCTACCAGGGCGTGATGCTCGCCAACCCGGGTGGACCGGGCGACCCGGGGCGGTGGCTCGCCACGGAGGGCGGGAACGTTCCCGACGGCGTCGGCGACACCTACGACTGGGTCGGCTTCGACCCGAGGGGGGTCGGGGCCAGCCGGCCGCTGCTCCGCTGCATCCCCGACTACTTCCGTGCGGATCGCCCGGACTACCGGCCGACGACGCCCGCGCTGGTGAAGACGTGGTTGCACCGCTCCGCGGCGTACGCCACCGCCTGCGGCAAGCACGGGGGCGCGCTGCTCGCCCACGTGAGCACGGTCGACACCGTCCAGGACATGGACGCGATCCGTCGCGCGCTCGGCGTCGGCACGATGAGCTTCTACGGGTTCTCCTACGGCACCTACCTCGGGCAGGTCTACGCGACCCTGCACCCCACGCGGGTCTACCGGATGGTGCTCGACAGCAACGTCGACCCCCGACGGGTGTGGTACGACGCGAACCTCGACCAGGACGTCGCGTTCGAGAAGACCATGGCGGCCTGGTTCACGTGGATCGCGTCGCACCATGCGACGTACGACCTCGGCCGGAGCGAGCGCTCGGTCAAGCGCCTGTTCTACGCGCAGATGAACGCGCTGGTGCACAAGCCCGCCGGAGGCGTCGTAGGCCCCGACGAGTGGAACGACCTGTTCCTCGAGGCTGGCTACTACACCTCGACGTGGGTCGAGCTCGCCGACGCTTTCGCGCGCTGGGTGCACAAGCACAAGGCGGACGAGCTCATCGACGAGTACGAGGCGACCGACACGCCGGGCGACGACAACGCGTACGCGATGTACAACGCGGTCCAGTGTCTCGACGCGCCCTGGCCGAAGCTGTGGTCGACGTGGAAGCGCGACAACGACCGCGTCAACAAGGTTGCGCCGCTCATCACGTGGGGCAATGCCTGGTACAACATGCCCTGCCGCACGTGGCCGGTGAAGTCCGGGCACCCGGTGCACGTCAGCGGCGCGAAGGCGCCGCCTGTCCTGCTCATCGACGAGACGTTGGACGCGGCGACGCCGTACACCGGCAGCCTGTGGGTGCGACACCTGTTCCCGAAGTCGCGGCTGGTCGCGGTGGTCGGCGGTACGTCGCACGCGAACTCCCTCAACGGCAACGCGTGCGTGGACGACGCGGTGGCGAGGTACCTCAGGAACGGCGCACTGCCGACGCGCCGACCCGGCGCCGGCCATGCCGACAAGAGCTGCCGGCCGTTGCCGCTGCCGAGCCCGGTGCTCGACGCCCTCCAGGCGCACGCCTCACCGTTCGCCCGTCTCGGCAAGGTGCCCGTCGGCCTCCTCTGACCTCGCGGTCATGCACCTTGACGCTGTCATGAACCTTGACAGGGGCCTTCGCAGGACGCATGACACGGCGAGCCCGCGTCAGCGGTCGGCGTCGCCGAGCACGAACGCGAGCGAGGCGAGGACCGGCACCAGCTGCCCCACGCGCGTGCCGGGCAGCAGGGCCTCCAGCAGCTGCAGGTGCGCGTAGGACGGGGTCCGCATCTTCAGTCGCCACGGTGTGCGCTCCCCCCGGGAGACCAGGTAGTACCCGGCCGCGCCAAGGGGCGACTCGGTCCAGACGTAGGCCTCGCCCTCGGGCACGCGCAGCGACTTCGGCATGCGCACCGACACCGGGCCTGGCCCGCAGGCGTCGACGCGATCCGCGCTGACCTCCGCGAGGTCCAGGGCGACCCTGGCCTGCTCCGCGAGCAGCTCCAGCCTCGCGCGCGCGTCCCCCTCGTCGCACAGCGGCACGACGAGTCGCTCGCCGAGCTCGGCGTAGGCGAGGTACGGGTCGTCGCGGCGCACGTCGAGGTCGTAGCCGCTCGCCCTGGCCACCGCTCCCGAAAGGCCGTACGGCTCGACGAGGTCCGGCCGCACGACGCCCACCCCTCGCGTCGCGGCCTCGAAGCGCGGGTCGTCGAACAGGCCCGTCGAGACCTCGTCCAGGGCTGACTCGGCCACGCGCAGCGCCTCGCGGACCCGAGACGTCCACCCCTCGGGGATCTCGGCCCGCAGGCCACCGACCTGGTTGAGCATCGCGTGGATCCGCCCGCCCGAGACCTCCTCCAGGACCCGTTGCAGCGCCTCGCGTCCGTCGATCCCGCGCACCCGCTCGGCGGGACCGTCGAGGGGGAAGGTGCCGAGGAAGGCGAGGTGCGAGAGCGCCCGGCCGACCTCGGCCAGCAGGGTCCGGGCCCACGTCGCGCGAGGCGGCGCCTCGATGCCGAGCATGCGCTCGAGGAGCAGAGCGATTCCCAGCTCGCCCGAGAACGCCGCCAGCCAGTCGTGCCGGTTCGCCAGCACGAGGGCCTGACGATAGTCGCGGACCTCGAACAGCTTCTCGGCGCCGCGATGCATCAGCCCGATGTGCGCGCGGGCCGTGGTGATGAGGTCGCCGTCGACCTCCAAGGACAGCCGCAGACCCGGGTGGCTCGACGGGTGGGCGGAACCCAGGTCGAGGACGAGGTCCACGGGCTCGCCGGGCACGAGCGCCGCCAGCGGGGACGTCGCGACGTGCACGGTCACGAAGGCATCATGCCGGGCTCGGGGAGGCCGCGACCGTGCAGCAGCCAGCCGAAGCGCCCCGGCCCGTCGGGGTCGAGCAGCAGTCGGGCATCGGCCGCCTCGGCCAGGCGGCGCGCGTACGTCCGCGGGTCCGTGCGGGCGTCCGCCGCCGGCGGCAGGCGGGCGCTGACTCCGAGGACGGGCAGCAGGTCCGCCTGCCGCGCGAGCAGCGTCCACCCGTCCGAGGGCGAGGCGGCTGCGCACGAGTCGAGGGCCACGTGCGCGGTCAGGTCGCAGCTGCCGTCCGGGACGGGCGGGACCCGTGCGCCGTCGCGGTAGCCGGCGAGCGAGCCGGCGGGCAGGCTCGCGCGGTCGTCGCGCGTATGTCCGTAGTCGATCGCCAGCGCCGCTCCCGCCTCGACCCGGTCGGCGAGGGAGGACCACAGGAGGTCGCGGGGGCGGCCGACTTCGGCCCGCTCGCCTGTCGCCAGGGGCCACCACCGGTCGAGCCACGCCAGGTCCGCCGCCGCCGGCTCCGGGCCGAGACGCTCGGTGCCGGTGGCCGGGTCGACGAGGACGAGGCGGGTCACGCCGGAGTCGTCGCACGCGACGAGGGGACAGGGCAGCGCATCGAGCAGCTCGTTGGCGAGCAGCAGGCCGACGACGTCGGCGGGCGGCTGATTCGCCCACTCCACCCGGCCCGCCAGGCCGGCCGGTCGCCCTGAGATGTCCACACCGATCAGCCGCCACCGCTGCGGCGCGTGCGCGGCGAGGAGCGTGAGCAGCGATCCGTCACCGGCCCCGACGTCCACCACGACGAAGCCGTCCGGTTCGCCCAGCGCGACGTCCAGGTCGCGGGCCAGCCGGAGGAGCGCGCCGGCGAAGGCGGCCGAGGTGGCGCAGGTGCGGAAGTGGGCGGTCCCGCCCGCGGCGGTCCGGAAGAACCCGGCCGGTCCGTAGAGGGCGTCCTGCCACGCCTGCTCCCAGGGGACGTACGCCATCTCGGCCACGCTAGCGCCGAGCGCGCTCCCGCACCCGCCGCGGGCGCGGGAGCACCGGGTCGGCAGGCGTCGTTAGGCTGGCTGGATCATGAGCGAGCCCTCGGACTGGCGGCGTCCGGCCCGCCTGTCTGTCGGCGTGGTCGGGGTGGGTCGCGTCGGGTCGGTGCTGGGGGCGGCCCTGGAGAGGGCGGGGCACCACGTCGTCGCGGCCGCGGCGGTCTCCGAGCGCTCGCGCGCCCGCGCTGACGCCCTGCTGCCCGGCGCCGAGCTGCTCGAGCCGCCGGCGGTACTGGCCCGAAGCGACCTCGTGCTGCTCACCGTTCCCGACGACGAGCTGCCCGGCCTCGTCGCGGGGCTGGCCGCCACCCGAAGCGTGCGCCCGGGCCAGTTCCTCGTCCACACGTGCGGCCGGTACGGCGTCGCGGTGCTGGAACCCGCGACCCGGGCGGGCGCGCTGCCGCTGGCGCTGCACCCGGTGATGACCTTCAGCGGCACCACGGCCGACCTGCCGCGACTCGGCGGCGCGAGCTTCGGGGTCACCGCGCCCGAGGCCCTGCGCCCGGCCGCTGAGGCGCTGGTCCTCGAGATCGGCGCGGAGCCGGTCTGGGTCGAGGAGGGCCTCCGCCCGCTGTGGCACGCCGCCCTCGCGCACGGGGCCAACCACCTCGTCACGCTCGTCGCCCAGTCCCTCGACCTGCTGCGCGCCGCCGGGGCCACCGAGCCCGACCGGGTGCTCGCACCGCTGCTGTCGGTGGCGCTGGACAACGCGTTGCGCAGCGGTGACGCCGCGCTCACCGGACCGGTCGCCCGCGGGGACGCGGGCACCGTGGCCGCGCATGTCGCCGCGCTCGTCGAGGTGGACGCCGACTCGCTGCGCACGTACCGGGCCCTGGCCCGCGCGACCGCGGACCGCGCCCTCGCGTCCGGACGGCTGCGGGCCGCCGACGCCGAGGCGCTGCTCGACGCGCTCGCGGGCACCGAGGCGCACCCGTGACCCAGCCCCTGGTCGCGCGCACCCGGGAGGAGCTCGCGACGGCCCTGGGCGGGCTCGGCGACACGCGCACGGCCCTGGTGCCCACGATGGGGGCCCTCCACGCCGGGCACCGCGCCCTGCTGGCCCGCGCGGCCGACCTCGCCGACCGGGTGGTCGTCAGCATCTTCGTCAACCCCTTGCAGTTCGGCCCCGGCGAGGACCTGGACCGCTACCCGCGACCCTTCGCCGCGGATCTCGCCGTCTGCGCCGAGCACGGCGTCGACCTGGTGTGGGCCCCGGCGGTGGACGAGATGTACCCGAGCGGCCCGCCGAGCGTCCGGGTGTCGGCGGGACCTCTCGGTGACGTCCTCGAGGGAGCGCACCGGCCGGGGCACTTCGACGGCGTCCTCACGGTCGTGGCCAAGCTCCTCGGCCAGGTCCGGCCCCAGGTGGCGCTCTTCGGCGCCAAGGACGCCCAGCAGCTGGTGCTCGTACGTCGGATGGTGGCCGACCTCGACATCGGCGTCGACGTGGCCTCGGTGCCCACCGTGCGCGACCCCGACGGGCTGGCCGCGGCGTCGCGCAACGTCTACCTGGACCCGCAGCAGCGACGTTCCGCGCTGGCGCTCTCCCGCGCCCTGGCGGCCGGCGAGGCGGCGGCACCGCAGGGCGCGCGGGCCGTACGCGCTGCCGCCCGCGACGTCCTCGCCCAGCAGCCGGACGTGGTCGTGGACTACCTCGCCCTCGTCGACCCGGCAACCCTCGTGGAGGTCGCCGACGATGCGACCGGCAGCCTCCTTCTCCTGGTGGCGGCCCGGGTGGGCACGACGCGGCTGATCGACAACACGACGCTGACCTGCTGATGGCCGTACCGCTGCCCGCGCGCCTGCCCGCCCCGTCCGCGGGGTGGACCCTCGCCGCGGACGTCGTCGTGGTCGGCAGCGGGGTGGCCGGGCTCACGACGGCGCTGCAGGCCCGGTCCGCGGGCTCGGTGCTGCTGGTCACCAAGGCGTTGGTGGACGAGGGCTCCACGCGCTGGGCCCAGGGGGGGATCGCCGCCGCGCTCGGCGAGCAGGACACCCCCGAGCAGCACGAGGCCGACACGCTGGTGGCCGGTGCGGGCCTGTGCGACGAGGCGGCGGTACGGGCTCTCGTCACCCGGGGCCCTGGGGCGGTCCGGCGGCTGATCGCGCTCGGGGCGAGCTTCGACCGGGACGCGTCGGGGGAGCTGCAGCTGACCAGGGAGGGCGGCCACCACCGGGACCGGATCATCCACGCCGGCGGGGACGCCACCGGTGCGGAGGTCTCCCGTGCGCTCGTCCGTGCGGTGCTCGACGACCCGGCCATCGAGGTGATCGAGCACGCCCTGGTCATCGACCTGCTGCGCGCCGCCGACGGCTCGGTCTGCGGCGCCACGCTGCACGTGCTCGGGGAGGGGCAGCGCGACGGCGTCGGGGCGGTGCACGCCCGAGCCGTCGTGCTCGCCACCGGCGGGCTCGGCCAGGTCTTCGCGCAGACGACGAACCCGCGGGTCTCGACCGGTGACGGCGTCGCGGTCGCGCTGCGCGCCGGTGCCGTGGTCGCCGACCTCGAGTTCGTCCAGTTCCACCCGACGGTCCTGTGGCTGGGGCCCGACGTGAGCGGCCAGCAGCCACTGATCTCCGAGGCGGTGCGCGGCGAGGGCGCCTACCTCGTCGACGACGAGGGCAAGCGGTTCATGCTCGGCCTGCACGAGCTCGCCGACCTCGCCCCGCGCGACGTCGTGGCCAAGGCCATCATGCGCCGCATGCGCGAGACCGGTGCGCCCCACGTCTGGCTCGACGGCCGCCACCTGGGCGAGGCGACCTGGGCACGGCGGTTCCCCACGATCCTCGCGTCCTGCCGCAGCCACGGCGTGGACCCCGTCACCGAGCTGGTCCCGGTGGCCCCGGCCTGCCACTACGCGAGCGGCGGGGTGCGCACCGACCTCGACGGGCGCACGTCGGTGCCCGGTCTGTACGCGTGCGGCGAAGTCGCCTGCACCGGGGTGCACGGCGCCAACCGGCTCGCCTCCAACAGCCTGCTCGAGGGCCTGGTGTTCGCCGAGCGCATCGGCGCGGACCTCGTCCGTGGGCTGCCGGACCGGCGCGAGCCGGCCGAGGGCGGGGCGGCGGGAACGCCGTACCTGCTCGCGGAGTCGGTACGTCCCGCCGTCGCCGAGACCATGACCGAGGGCGCCGGCGTCCTGCGCAGCGACGCCAGCCTCGGCCGAACCCTCGACGACTTGGCGGAGCTCTCCGGCCGACGCAGCGCGGAGCCCGGCGCGGGGGAGTGGGAGGCCGCGAACCTGCACACCGTCGCGACCTTCCTGGCCACGGCCGCGCGGCGTCGTCGCGAGACCCGAGGGTCGCACTGGCGCGAGGACTACCCGGAGCGCGACGACGAGCACTGGCGGGTACGCCTGCTCGGCCGTCTCGTCGACGGTGTCGTGGAGCTCGCCGAGGAGCCGGTGCGGTGAGCCTGTCCCCCGAGCTCGCCGCCCGTCTCTCGACAGCCGGGCTCGACCCCCGCCAGGTCGAGGCGCTCGTGCGCGCCGCGCTCGAGGAGGACCTCGCCGGAGGTGTCGACGTCACCTCGGTGGCGACCGTCGCGGTTGCGCAGCGGTCGGTCGGCGACCTTGTGGCCCGGGCGGCCGGCGTGGTCGCCGGCCTGCCGGTCGCGGAGGCGGTGCTCGAGGTGGTGACGGAGGGCGACGTCCTGCTCGAACGCCCCGTCGCGGACGGAGACCTCGTGGGTCCCGGTCAGCTGCTGCTCAGCGTCGAGGGCACGACCCGCGCCCTGCTCACCGGGGAGCGCACGGCGCTCAACTTCCTCGGCCACCTGTCCGGGGTGGCGACCCTCACGCGGCGATGGGTGGACGCGGTGGCAGGCACCGGTGCAGCGATCCGTGACACGCGCAAGACGACGCCGGGACTGCGCGCACTCGAGAAGTACGCCGTGCGCGCCGGCGGCGGTGTCAACCACCGCATGTCGCTGTCCGACGCGGCGCTGGTCAAGGACAACCACGTCGTGTCGGCGGGCGGCGTCGCCGCGGCGTTCGACGCCGTCCGGCGTGCCTGGCCGGACCTGGCCGTCGAGGTCGAGGTCGACTCCCTGGCCCAGCTGGACGAGGTGCTCGACGCCGGCGCCGACCTGGTGCTGCTCGACAACATGGACGTCGCGGACCTGCGCGAGGCGGTACGTCGTACCGCCGGTCGAGCCCGCCTCGAGGCGAGCGGCGGGCTGCGGCTGGAGAACGCCAACGACGTTGCGGCGACGGGTGTGGACTATCTCGCGGTCGGCGCGCTCACGCACTCGGCGCCGGTCCTCGACATCGGTCTCGACCTCCGGGCGGTGTGATGCTCCTCGCTGTCGACGTCGGAAACACCCAGACCGTCCTGGGGCTGTTCGCGGGGGAGCGACTGCATCGCTCCTGGCGGGTGCGTACCGACGCGCGCGCCACGGCCGACGAGATGATGCTGACCCTGCGCGGCCTGCTCAGCGACCAGCCGCGGATCACCGGGGTCGCGTTGTGCTCGACGGTCCCGTCGGTCCTCGGGGAGCTTCGCCAGGTCTTCGACCGATGGCACCAGCGGGTCCACGTCGTGGTCGTCGAGCCCGGGGCGCGCACCGGGGTCGCGCTGCAGTACGACAACCCGAAGGAGGTCGGCCCCGACCGGATCGTGAACACGCTCGCGGCGTACTCGCTGTTCGGTGGTCCCTGTGTGGTCGTGGACTTCGGTACCTCGACGAACTTCGACGTGGTCGGGCCGAAGGGTGAGTTCCTCGGCGGCGCCCTCGCGCCTGGGATCGAGATCTCCATCGACGCACTCGCCGCGAGGGCGGCGCGCCTGGTCAAGGTGGAGATCGCCCGGCCGCGCTCGGTCATCGGGAAGTCGACGGTGGAGGCGCTGCAGTCGGGGTTCCTGTACGGCTTCACCGGGCAGGTCGACGGGATCGTGCGGCGGATCGTCGCTGAGCTCGGCGGTTCGGTGACCGCGGTCGTGGCGACCGGCGGCCTGGCGCCCGCAGTCGTCGCCGAGTCGGAGACCATCACCGACCACCGCCCCGACCTCACGCTGCTCGGCCTTCGGCTGGTCTACGAGCGCAACGTCCCCTGACGCGCCGCCCGATCTCGATGGGTGCCTGCGACCATCGGCGGGACGCGAGACCACCACCCGCGCGCCGTGTCCACGAGCCCGCTCCTTGTCCATCGGAGGTGCCGAAGTGCGCAAGGTCGTCGTCTACGAGCTGGTCTCCCTCGACGGCGTTGCCGAGATGCCGGACAGCTTCTTCACCGAGTGGGATGACGCGATGGACGCGAACCTCGACGCCGTCATCGCGGCTCAGGACTCGGTCATCCTGGGCCGGCGCAGCTATGAGGAGTGGGCGGACTACTGGCCGGGCAGCGACATCGAACCCTTCGCGACCTTCATCAACGGGGTCGCGAAGCATGTCGCCACCTCCTCGCCGCTGGACCGTGCGTGGCCCAATGCGAGCGCGGTGGACGGCGACCTGGTCGAGTTCGTGCGTGACCTGAAGAACGGGCCCGGAGCCGACATCGGCGTGCATGCGAGCATCTCGGTCGCCCAGGCGCTGCTTGCCGCCGGCGTCGTCGACGAGATCCGGCTCGTGATCGCTCCGGCGGTCGTGGGCAACGGACGAAGGCTCCTCGACGGCTTGCCGGCGATCCGGCTGGAGTCGATCCGAAGCACGACCTCGCCCAGTGGCCATCTGCTCGCCGACTACCGCGTCATCGGCTAGGCCAGCAGCCGACGCTGACCACCCAACGGGGCCACCCCCGGAACTGCCCCAGGTGTCGCCCCCACCGTCCTGCGTCCTACCCTTGCCCGCCATGACCCAGGATCCGTCGCCGGTGGAGGACACCGACGTCTCGGCAGAGCTTCCCGAGCAGTTACGGGTCCGGCACGAGAAGCGCGAGCGGATGCTCGCGGAGGGGATCGAGCCGTACGTCGTGGGCTACCCCCGCACGCACACCATCGCCGAGGTGCGCACCCGGTGGGCGGACCTCCAGCCTGACACTCAGACCGGCGAGAGGGTCTCGGTCACCGGGCGGGTCATGTTCCTGCGCACGACCGGCAAGCTGTGCTTCGCGACGGTGCACGAGGGCGACGGGACGCCGCTGCAGGTGATGCTGAGCCTCGATCGAGTCGGCCCCGACTCACTCGAGCGTTGGAAGTCCTTCGTCGACATCGGCGACCACATCGGCGTCACCGGCGAGATCGTGTCGTCCCGACGCGGCGAGCTGTCCGTCCTCGCGCAGGACTGGGCCATCACGGCCAAGGCGTTGCGACCGCTGCCCAACGTCTACGAGGGCGCCCAGCTCTCCGAGGACCTTCGGGTGCGGCGCCGCTATGTGGACCTGATCGCGCGGCCGGAGGCGAGGACCATGGCCCGCCTCCGCCCCGCTGTCGTGCGGTCGGTTCGCGACTCCTTCGAGCGGCGCGGCTTCGTCGAGGTGGAGACGCCGATGCTGCAGACGCTGCAGGGCGGTGCGACGGCCCGGCCCTTCGTGACGCACTCGAATGCCTTCGATCTGAATCTGTTCCTACGCATCGCGCCCGAGCTCTTCCTGAAGCGGTGCGTGGTCGGCGGCATCGAGCGGGTCTTCGAGATCAACCGGAACTTCCGTAACGAGGGCGCGGACTCCACGCACAGCCCCGAGTTCGCGATGCTCGAGGCTTACCAGGCATACGGCGACTACGACACCATCGGCGTCCTCACCAGAGACCTCGTGCAGGAGGCGGCGCTTCGTTGCTTCGGGAGCCTGCAGGTCACGCTGGCCGATGGTGCGGTGCGCGATCTGTCGGGCACGTGGAACCAGGTCACCCTGTACGGCTCGCTCTCGGCCGCTCTAGGTGAGCCGGTGACGCCGGACACCCCACGCCGCCACCTGCGCAAGCTCGTAGAGGCGGCCGGCCTCGACGTCGCCCCGGAGGCGGTTGCGGGGAAGCTCGTCGAGGAGTTGTTCGAGCACCACGTCGTCCACACCTTCGAGGGACCGACATTCGTGCGCGACTTCCCCGTCGACACCTCACCGCTCGTCCGTGCCCACCGCAGCGAGCCGGGGCTGGTGGAGAAGTGGGACCTCTACGTCGACGGGATCGAGCTGGCCACCGGCTACTCGGAGCTCATCGACCCCGTCGTGCAGCGGGAGCGTCTGGTCGAGCAGTCCCGGCTCCGCTCCGGCGGCGACGTCGAGGCCATGCCGCTGGACGAGGACTTCCTTCGAGCCATGGAGCACGGCATGCCGCCCATGGGGGGCATGGGGATGGGGATCGACCGGTTGCTCATGGTGCTCACCGGCCTCGGCATCCGAGACACGATCCTGTTCCCGCTGGTCAAGCCGGAGGGCTGACCCCGGTGGTCGAGGTACGTCCGGCGCGGACGGCCGACGTCGTGGCCATCCGCGGCCTCGTCGACGCTTACGTGGCCGACCGTCGCCTGCTCGCCAAGGCGACGGTGACGCTCTACGAGGACGTCCAGGAGTTCGTGGTCGCCGTCGCGGACGACCGGGTGGTCGGCTGCGGCGCCCTCCACGTGCTATGGGAGGACCTGGCCGAGGTCCGTACGCTCGCGGTGGCGGCCGACTTTCAGGGGCGCGGCGTCGGCTCGGCGGTCCTCGAGGCGCTGATCGGACGCGCCCGGCAGCTCGGCATCCGTCGGCTGTTCTGCCTGACGTTCGAGACCGACTTCTTTGCCCGGCACGGGTTCGTGGAGATCTCGGGTGCGCCGGTCAGCCCGGAGGTCTTCGCGCAGCTCCTGCAGTCCTACGACGAGGGCGTGGCTGAATTCCTCGACCTGGAGAGAGTGAAACCGAATACCCTCGGGAACGTCCGCATGCTGCGGATCCTGTGAATATCCGGGATGTTTTCCACAGGGCGAATCGGGTAAATCGAGCCGCAATCCACAGCCGGGTGGGCGAATACCAAAATAGTCGTCTATTCTGCTGCTATCCCGGGGGCCACGCGAAACCCGGTCAGGAGGAAGTAATGGCGCAGAAGATCCAGGTGGTTCTCGAGGACGATCTCGACGGCGGACCCGCCGACGAGACCGTGGTCTTCGGCCTGGACGGCACGACGTATGAGATCGATCTCAACAAGAAGAACGCCTCGAAGCTGCGCGACGCACTGGCCCCGTGGGTGGGCGCCGGACGGCGGACGGGTGCCGGGCGCGGCGGCGCGCGTCGGGCCCGTGGCCGAGCGTCGCGCGGTTCCCAGGCGGGCGACGTCCGGACCTGGGCGCGTGAGAACGGCTACCAGGTGAGCGAGCGAGGCCGCATCTCGGCCGAGATCCAGGCTGCGTACGCCGCGGCGCACTGAGGTTCAACGACCTGAGGTCCGAGACCCGAGGTTGGCGAACGCGAGCCGCTTCACGGCGGCTCGCGTTTCGCCTGCCGAGCCGCTGGGGGGCGGCTCGCGTTTCGCCTGCCGAGCCGCTGGGGGCGGCTCGCGTTTCGCCTGCCGAGCCGCTGGGGGCGGCTCGCGTTCGCCTGCCGAGCCGCTGGGGGCGGCTCGCGTTCGCCACAGGCGTAGTGCCTGGGGGAAACCTCGTCCCCCTCGCCGATGTTGCGAACGAGTGACCGGCGGCTCGGCTCAGAGCCGGGCGTCGGCCTCGGGACTAGCATGAGGTGACAGGGCCGCGCAGCCGGCCGGGGGTCGACCGATCCCTGGGGAGCCCCGCGGCCACGTCGCGTGAGGAGCGAGACGAATGTTCGAGAGGTTCACCGACCGCGCGCGGCGGGTTGTCGTCCTGGCCCAGGAGGAGGCCCGGATGCTCAACCACAACTACATCGGCACCGAGCACATCCTCCTCGGGCTCATCCACGAGGGTGAGGGTGTCGCCGCCAAGGCCCTGGAGTCCCTCGGCATCTCCCTCGAAGCGGTCCGCCAGCAGGTCGAGGAGATCATCGGCCAGGGCCAGCAGGCCCCGAGCGGGCACATCCCCTTCACCCCGCGGGCCAAGAAGGTCCTGGAGCTGTCCCTGCGCGAGGCGCTGCAGCTCGGCCACAACTACATCGGCACCGAGCACATCCTGCTGGGCCTGATCCGCGAGGGTGAGGGCGTCGCCGCGCAGGTCCTGGTCAAGCTCGGGGCGGACCTCAACCGGGTCCGCCAGCAGGTCATCCAGCTACTCTCCGGCTACCAGGGCAAGGAGCCGGCGGCCGCCGGCGGCCCGGCCGCCGAGGCGCCGTCGACCTCCCTCGTCCTCGACCAGTTCGGCCGCAACCTCACCCAGGCCGCGCGCGAGGGCAAGCTCGACCCGGTGATCGGGCGCGAGAAGGAGATCGAGCGGGTCATGCAGGTGCTGTCCCGACGCACCAAGAACAACCCGGTCCTCATCGGCGAGCCGGGCGTGGGCAAGACCGCCGTGGTCGAGGGCCTGGCCCAGGCGATCGTCAAGGGCGAGGTCCCCGAGACGCTGAAGGACAAGCAGCTCTACACCCTCGACCTGGGCGCGCTGGTGGCCGGCAGCCGCTACCGCGGCGACTTCGAGGAGCGGCTGAAGAAGGTCCTCAAGGAGATCCGCACCCGCGGAGACATCGTGCTGTTCATCGACGAGCTGCACACCCTCGTCGGAGCGGGCGCGGCGGAGGGCGCGATCGACGCGGCCAGCATCCTCAAGCCCATGCTGGCCCGCGGTGAGCTGCAGACCATCGGGGCCACGACTCTCGACGAGTACCGCAAGCACCTGGAGAAGGACGCCGCCCTGGAGCGGCGCTTCCAGCCGATCCAGGTGGCCGAGCCGTCGCTCGCGCACACCATCGAGATCCTCAAGGGCCTGCGCGACCGCTATGAGGCCCACCACCGGGTCTCGATCACCGACTCGGCGCTGGTCGCGGCCGCCAACCTGGCCGACCGCTACATCAGCGACCGCTTCCTGCCGGACAAGGCCATCGACCTGATCGACGAGGCCGGCTCCCGGCTGCGCATCCGCCGCATGACCGCCCCGCCGGACCTGCGCGAGTTCGACGAGCGGATCTCGGCCGTGCGCCGGGAGAAGGAGTCGGCCATCGACGCGCAGGACTTCGAGAAGGCCGCCAGCCTGCGCGACAAGGAGAAGCAGCTGCTCGGTGAGAAGGCGCAGCGGGAGCGCGAGTGGAAGTCCGGCGACATGGACATCGTCGCCGAGGTCGACGAGGAGCTGATCGCCGAGGTCCTGGCCACGGCCACCGGCATCCCGGTCTTCAAGCTCACCGAGGAGGAGTCGGCCCGGCTGCTGCGCATGGAGGATGAGCTGCACAAGCGGGTCATCGGCCAGGAGCAGGCCATCCGGGCGCTGTCCCAGGCGATCCGTCGCACCCGAGCCGGGCTGAAGGACCCGAAGCGCCCCGGCGGGTCGTTCATCTTCGCCGGCCCATCCGGCGTCGGGAAGACCGAGCTGTCCCGCACGCTCGCCGAGTTCCTGTTCGGGGACGAGGACTCCCTGATCCAGCTCGACATGAGCGAATTCTCCGAGAAGCACACGGTTTCCCGGCTCTTCGGTTCTCCGCCCGGATACGTGGGCTACGAGGAGGGCGGACAGCTCACCGAGAAGGTGCGTCGCAAGCCGTTCTCGGTGGTTCTCTTCGATGAGGTGGAGAAGGCCCACCCGGACATCTTCAACAGCCTGCTGCAGATCCTCGAGGACGGTCGGCTGACCGATTCTCAGGGCCGTGTGGTCGATTTCAAGAACACCGTCATCATCATGACGACCAACCTCGGCACCCGTGACATCTCCAAGGGGTTCAACCTGGGGTTCGCCGCGGCTGGGGACACCCAGACCGGCTACGAGCGGATGAAGGCCAAGGTCAGCGACGAACTGAAGCAGCACTTCCGGCCCGAGTTCCTCAACCGGGTGGACGACATCATCGTGTTCCCGGCGCTCTCCCAGGAGGAGATCGAGCGCATCGTCGACCTCATGGTCGCCAAGCTCGACGAGCGGCTCCGCGACAAGGACATGGGCATCGAGCTCACCGGCCCCGCGAAGGCGCTGCTCGCGGAGCGGGGCTACGACCCCGTCCTGGGTGCCCGGCCACTGCGCCGCACGATCCAGCGCGAGATCGAGGACGCGCTGTCGGAGAAGATCCTCTTCGGCGAGATCACTTCTGGGCAGGTCGTGGTGGTCGACGTCGAGGGCGAGGGGGACGCCAAGACGTTCACCTTCACCGGGACCTCGAAGTCCTCGGTCCCCGACGTGCCACCGGTGGAGACCGCCGGCACGGCCGACTGAACCAGACGCGGACACCCCCCTTCCGATCCGGGAGGGGGGTGTCCGCGTCTGACGGGTGAGAGGGTGCGTGTGCCGTCGGAACGTGTCTGTCCGACCTCAGACATGCGGCGGTGCAGTCCGCAGCCGGATCTCGTCGCCGTCGGGATCGGTCAGGACCACGACCCCGACGTCGCTCCAGCTCGTCCGCCTGGCACCGACCGAGACGAAGCGGTGGACCTCAGCGTCAGGATCATCGTCCGCGACCAGCTCGAACCACTGGCGGGGAGTCCGCGGCCGGCGAGGAAGCTGTTCCCCGCCGCCGGAGAAGTCTTCAACGCGCTACCGCGGGAACTGCTGACTCGACCGTGGGAGCATCACATAGGCGCGGGGCCCTCGGGTCAGCGGTCCGCGGGGCAGTTGTCCCCGTCAGAGCCCGAGGCGACTTGTCCTGCAGCGACGCTGCCAGACAGCATCCGCTTGCCGTTGACGACGATGGAGAAGGGACCTGGGGCGACGTCCACGGCCACCCGCATCGGCACCATGATGTCCGGGGCGCCGAGAACCTCCGTCCCTCGCCTGAACTCGACGTGCACCTCTTGACCCGTCTTGAACTCGGAACTGACACCCACGCAGTAGGAGATCTCGCCCAGACGACCACTGACGTCCGGGGATGCGACCGCCGACGAGACGATCGGACTCGGAGTCCCGCTTGTCGAGGTGGAGGAGCAGGCGCTGACCACCGGGAGAACGAGCAACGACGTAACCAGGAGCGCGCCAGGTCTGCGCCCATGTACCCCCATGGCGCGATTGTGCTGCCTACGAAGCACCCCAGGGCGAGAACCGCCGAACCGGCGCCGGGTCACCCCCCTCGACCGCGAGTCAGAATGTCGGCTTCTCACTCACTGACGCGATACCGAACGGCATTCCTGAGGGGACGGGGCCGGTCCGCCGCGGCTGAGGCGGCGTCACGCCGGCAGGGCGTACCGCCCGTCGTCGAGGGCGACGACAAGCCCGTCGGCCACCAGCCCGTCGAGCGAGCGCTTGAGCTGGAGGGCGTCCGAGGCTGCGGCACGCAGCGTCCGGGCGGACACCGGCCCCGACGCGTCGCGCAGCAGCGCGAGCAGCCGCCCTCGAACCTGCCGGTCGGTCCCGTCGTAGGTCTGCGCGCGACGGGCCGGCCCCGCGGGGGATCCGGCCGCCCGCCACGCGCAGGCGTCGAGGAGGGGGCAGCATCCGCACAGGGGGTTTCGGGCGCGGCAGACCAGTGCGCCCAGCTCCATGACGGCCACCGACCAGGTCGCCGCGACCTCCGGGTCCTCGGGCAGCAGCGCCTCGGCCCGCTTCCGTTCCACAGCGCTGGGCCCGGACCCCGGCGGGGACTCGCGGCCCCCGAGCACTCGCTCCAGGACCCGGCGGACGTTGGTGTCCAGGACCACCTCCCGCCGTCGGAACGCGAACGCGGCGACGGCCGCCGCGGTGTAGTCACCGACCCCGGGGAGGCGGCGCAGCTCGGCGGTCGTGGTGGGCAGGTCGCCGCGGTGCTCTGCGACGCACTCCCGAGCGGCCGCGTGCAGCCGGATCGCCCGCCTCGGGTACCCGAGGCGGCCCCAGGCCCGGATCGCCTCGCCGGCGGGTTCGACGGCCAGCGCGGCCGGAGTGGGCCATCGGCGTACCCACGCTCCCCACACTGGCTCCACCCGCGCGACGGGGGTCTGCTGGAGCATCACCTCGGACACGAGGACGCCCCAGGGGGTCGTGTCGGGCCGTCGCCAGGGCAGGTCCCGCCGCTGCGAGGCGTAGAAGGCCAGCACCGGCTCCAGCAGCGTGTCCCCACCCATCTCGAGACGATCCTCGCAGAGGGGCCGGGTGCATGCTCGACGGCGATCCTCGCCCCGCGCGCCCCCGCGCCCCCCTAGCCTGCAGGCATGAGCTCGCTGCTCAGGCCGGTCGGCCCGCACCCGCCCGGGGTGTACTGGGTGCGTCGGCTGGTCGCGCTGGTGCTGGTCGTGGCCGTGCTGCTGATCCTCTTCTGGCTCTGGGGTGCGCTCACTGGAGGCGGCGGGTCGCCGAGCGCGGGACCATCCACGTCAGTCTCGACCTCGGCGACGGGCCTCGGCAGCTCACCGCCGTTCTCCAGCCCGCCGGCCAGCCCGACCCCGAGCCACTCGCACTCCCCCTCCGGCTCGCCGAGCGCCAAGCCGACGCACACCGGCTCGGCGAAGCCGACCTCCTCGAGCAAGCCGACGACGTCCCCGAACGCCTCGGTGAAGCCCTGCGCCGACAGCGCGATCACGGTCACGGCGTCCACCGACGCGAAGTCCTATCCGGCCGGCATCGACCCGAAGCTGTCCCTGAGCGTGCGAAACACCGGCAAGACGACGTGCACCCGTGACGTCGGCCAGATCGCTCTCGAGCTGCGCATCGCCACCGCCGCTGGTGCGCACGTGTGGTCCTCCGACGACTGCGCGCCGGGCGGCCCGCACGACGTGGTCACCCTCAAGCCCGACCAGGTGTTCAGAACCGGGGTGGTGTGGAGCCGGACGACCTCCAAGCCCGGCTGCCCGGGCGGGCAGCCGAAGGCGCCGACCGGCAGCTACGTCCTGACCGGACGCAACCTCACGCTCACCAGCCCGGCAGTGGACTTCCAGCTGCTCTGAGCGACCTCAAGCAACGCCCGCGTCGACCCGACACCTTCGAGGGGGAGATCCCGCGGACGAGGAGGTCGGGTGCCGGCGCTTGGTCCCGCGCCCGTCCAGGGCGGCGGGGAACGATCACCGGAGGCTCTCTCGGTCGTCGTCGTCGCGGGCACCCAGGTCAGGCAGCGCCAGCTCGAGCGCCTCCTCAGCGGGCCGGGGTTCCTCGTCGGCGGCGGCGCGAAGGACGCCGCCTCCGCCGAGCAGCTGGTACGTGACGTACGGCCCGCCGCCGTCCTCGTCGACCTGGACCTGTTCGCAGGCGGCCTCGAGGTGATCGAGGGCATCATGGCCCGCTACCCCACCCCCATCGTCGTGTCCGGCGCCGCCGCGGAGCACCCCGAGGCGGCGCTCGCCGCGGGCGCGGTCGATGTCGTCGGCGGGCTGGACGTGCCGCCCGCGTCGCCGGCGTACGCGGAGGTGTTGCGACGCCATCTCAGCCTGGCCAGCCGGGTGCGCGTGATCACCCATCCCCGCGCACGACTTCGCTCCAGGTCGTCCGCGCTCACCCCGCTGGCGCCGCGCCGGCAACGCACGTGCGTCGTCGCCGTCGGTGCGTCGACCGGCGGGCCGCCCGCCCTGGCGACGCTGCTCGGCGACCTCCCTGCCGACCTCCCCGCCGCGGTCGTCGTCGTCCAGCACATGGCCGAGGGCTTCGTCGAGGGTCTCGCGCGATGGCTGGACGGGGTCTGCCCGCTGCCGGTCGTCGTCGCCGTCGACGGCGAGCGCCTCCGTGCGGGCACGGTCTACCTCGCCCCGGCAGGATTCAACCTGCTCGTCCGCCCCGGCCTGCGGCTGGCCCTCGCGGAGCCGCCCCCGACGCAGTACAACGTCCCGGGGGTGGACGCGACGTTCGCGAGCGTCGCCGACGTCGTGGGGCCGAGCGCCGTGGGCGTGCTGCTGACCGGGATGGGTCGCGACGGCGCGATGGGGCTCAGCCGCATGCGTACGGCCGGGGCGTTCACCATCGGCCAGGACGAGGCCACGTCGGTGGTCTGGGGCATGCCGGCCGCCGCCCAGGCGCTGGACGCGGTCGACCTCGAGCTGCCCCTTCCCGCCATCGCGGCCAACGTGGTCCGCGCGGTCTCGCGGGTCGCCCCGGTCGCGGAGGAAGCGTGAGAGCCCCGTGACCGACGAGGAGTTCCACGCACTGCGTGCGTACCTGCGGCGCACCGCGGGGCTGGAGTTCGACGACACCCGGCGCGTCTCGCTCAACCACGTCGTCGGGGAGCGGCTGCGCGCCTCAGGGGCCTCCGACGTCGCGAACTACCTCGCGCGCCTCGACCGGCCGGCCGGCGCCGCCGAGCGCCAGCTCCTGCTCGACGGGGTGACCGTCCAGGAGACCTTCTTCCACCGCGCTCGCCCGCAGATCGCCGCCCTGCGCCACCACCTGCTGCCGGACGTGCTGCGACGAGCCGTTCGGGAGGGTCGGCGAGCCACCATCTGGAGCGCCGGCTGCAGCACCGGCGAGGAGGCCTACACCCTCGCCATGCTGGCCCTCGAGGCAGCCGACGCCGTCCCGGACGCCCCGCCGGTCCGCGTGGTCGGCACCGACGTGTCCAGCGCCGCCCTCGATGTCGCGCGCGCGGCCCGCTACGGGGGCCGCAGCATCGAGCTGGCCGAGCCCGGCGCGGTCGCGCGCTGGCTGCGCCCGGCCGGCAACCGCGCGTACGTCGTCCGCGACGAGGTCCGCGCCCTCGTGGAGTTCGCCCATCACAACCTGGTCACCGACCCGGTCCCGTTCCCCCCGGGCACCGTCGACCTCGTGGTCTGCCGCAACGTGACCATCTATTTCTCCCGCGAGACGACCAAGTCCCTCGTCGAGCGCTTTCGCGACGCCCTCATCCCCGAGGGCTGGCTGCTCATGGGACCCGCCGAGACGCTGTGGCAGCTCACCGACGCCTTCACGCTGGTACCGACCGGCGAGGCCTTCGCCTACCGGCCGCTCCCCGCCCCGGTGCCGGCGCCGCGACCGACGCCTCGGGCGGCCCCGACGAGGCCGCCGGCGCCGGCCCGCCCTGCCGCGGCGGCCCTGCTGCGCACCTTCGGCCGCAACGTGGCGAGCCGGCCGAGCCTTCGGCGGCAGGATCAGGTCGACGCGCCCGACCTCCTCGCCAAGGCGCGGGCCGCGCTCGAGGCGGCCGACTACGAGCGGGCCGCCGACCTGGCCGACCAGGCCGTGGGCGTGGACCCGCTGCTCACCGAGGCATACGTCGTCTGCGGCGAGGCGCGCGCGGCGCTCGGACGCGACGCCGAGGCGCTCCAGCCGCTGGGACGAGCGGTCTACCTCGACCAGCACGCCGGGCACGCGTGGTTCCTGCTCGCAGGCTCGCTGGCCCGGACCGGCGACCGGGGCGGTGCGGCGCGGGCGTACCGGGCCGCGGCCGACGGGCTGCGGCAGGCGCCGGCCGACGCGGTACGCCGGCTGCTGGACGGCGCCCCGGTCGAGCAGCTGGTTCAGTTGTGCCGCCGCCTTGCCGACGACCTGGAAGGACCGGTCGAGCACGCCGGGGCCGAGGACAAGCCGCTGCGGAGGGGTGCGTGAGCAGCTACCTGACCTTCCGGATGGGCACCCGGGTGCTCGCCGCCCCGCTGGACCAGGTCCGCGAGGTCGTCCGGGCGGCCGGGGTCGAGGCGCTCGCCGGGGTGCGCGCGCCGGTGACCGGGCTGCTCGAGCTGCGCGGGCAACCCCTGCCCGTCGTGGACCTGCGCACGATGCACGACGACGACGACCTCGGGGACGTCATCGTCGTCACCGGGGCCGATGAGGGGCCGATCGGCCTCGCCGTCGACAAGGTGGTCTCGGTGGTGCCGGGGGACAGTCTCGATGCCGACGAGGCCGGCCTGCCGCTCGGCCTGCCGGCCTACGTCCTCGAGGTGCTGCGCGGAGCCGACAGCGACCGCCCGGTCTTCCTCGTGGATCTCCGCGTGCTCGCCGGCGTGGCGGCACCTGCCGGCCCACCGCAGCGCCCGGCGCGGGCCTGAGCGCTACACGTAGCGCTCGAGGATGCTCGACTCGGCGAGCCGTGAGAGCCCCTCGCGAACCGTCCTGGCCCGGCTCTCGCCGACGCCCTCGACCGCCTGGAGGTCGTCGATGCCGGCGGCCAGTAGCCGCTGCAGCCCGCCGAAGTGGTCGACCAGACGCTCGATGACGAGACCGGGCAGGCGAGGCACCTTCGCGAGCAGCCGGAAGCCACGGGGGCTGACCGTGGAGTCAAGCGCGTCGGGGCCGGCGCCGTAGCCGAGGGCGCGAGCCACCGCGCCGAGGTCGATGAGCTCGGTGCTGTCCAGCCCGTCGAGGTCCCGCAGCACGTCGTCGACGTCGCGCTGGCGTCGACCCGACTGCGGCGGCAGGTAGTCACGGGCGACGAGCTCCCGGTCGGTCTCGACGCCCGCGACGAGCTCGTCGAGCTGGAGCGAGAGCAGCCGCCCGTCAGTCCCCAGCTCCACGACGTAGCCCTCGATCTCTCCGGCGATCCGGCGGACCATCTCCAGCCGCTGCGCGACCGAGGCGACGTCGCGGACGGTGACCAGGTCCTCGATCTCCAGCGCGGACAGGGTCCCGGCGACCTCGTCGAGGCGCAGCTTGTACCGCTCGAGGGTGGCCAGTGCCTGGTTGGCCCGCGAGAGGATCGCCGCGGAGTCCTCGAGGACGTGGCGGCGCCCGTCGACGTAGAGCGCGATGAGCTGCATCGACTGGCTCACCGAGATGACCGGGAAGCCGGTCTGGCGCGCCACGCGCGCCGCGGTCCGGTGGCGGGTACCGGACTCGTCGGTGGGGATGGTCGGGTCGGGCACCAGCTGGACGTTGGCTCGCACGATGCGGGTCGCGTCCTCGTCGAGGATCACCGCGCCGTCCATCTTCGCCAGCTCGCGCACCCCGGTCGAGGAGAACGGCACGTCCAGGTGGAAGCCACCGGAGCACAGCGCCTCGACGCCGCGGTCGTAGCCGAGCACGATGAGGGCTCCGGTCCGACCGCGCAGGATCCGTTCGAGACCGTCGCGCAGCGGCGTCCCGGGCGCGACCGCGGCCAGGGTGTGGCGCAGCTTGGGTGGCGGGTCGCGATCCAGCTGACCTGGCATGAGGCCGCCCTCCCGTGTCCGCCGCGCCGGGACGCCGCGCCGGCGGTCTTGCCACATCTGCGGCGCGAGTCTATCGACGGCCGGGGGAGGTGGCTTCCGCAGCGAGACAGACGGCGGCCCCCACCGTCGCAACCGGGTGTAGCCGCATGCCGTCGGGAGTGCTGACGTCCTCTGGCGGCAGGATCGCATGGGTGAATCCGAGCCGGGCCGCCTCGGCGAGGCGCCGGGAGGTCCCGGGGACGCGGCGGACGTCGCCGGCCAGCCCCACCTCACCGACGACGACGGTGCCCGGTGGGACCGGCACTCCGGAGACCGCGGAGGCGACGGCCAGGCACAGTGCCAGGTCGGCGGCCGGCTCGACGATGCGCATCCCGCCCACGGTCGCCGCGTAGACGTCGGTGCCCCCCGCACCGGGGTTGGTGGGCCGCGGGAGGGCTACGCCGACGACCCGTTCGAGGACGGCCAGCAGGAGCGCGACCCGGTTGCCGTCCAGGCCGGAGGTCGCCCGCCGGGGGCTCGGGCCGAGGGCCGGGACGACGAGCGCCTGCACCTCGGCGACCAGCGGCCGGCGGCCCTCCAGCGTCACCGTGACGCAGGTCCCCGGGTCGGGGGAGAGCCGCGACCCCGACACGAACAGGCCGCTGGGGTCGGCGAGGCCGTGGATGCCGTCGTCGCCGAGCTCGAAGCAGCCGACCTCGTCGGCGGGGCCGAAGCGGTTCTTGACCGCACGGACCATGCGCAGCGTGGAGTGGCGGTCGCCCTCGAAGCTGAGCACGACGTCGACGAGGTGCTCGAGCAGCCGTGGGCCGGCGATGGAACCGTCCTTGGTCACGTGGCCCACGAGGACCACGGCCATGGCGCGCGTCTTGCCCAGCCGGGTCAGCGCCGCGGCGACCTCGCGGACCTGGGTGACCCCGCCCGGCGTGCCGTCGACCGCGTCGCTCCCGACGGTCTGCACGGAGTCGACCACCAGGAGGGTGGGACGCAGCGCCTCCACGTGGGCGACGACCGCGCCGAGGTCGGTCTCCGCCGCCAGGTACAGGTGCGGGTCGAGGGCCCCCGTGCGTCCGGCGCGCAGCCGGACCTGACCGGCCGACTCCTCGCCGGAGACGTAGAGCACCGGGGTGGTCGGCGAGGCGAAGCGGGCCGCGGCCTCCAGCAGCAGGGTCGACTTGCCCACCCCCGGCTCGCCGGCCAGCAGGACGACCCCGCCCGGCACCAGCCCGCCGCCCAGCACGCGGTCGAGCTCGGCGACGCCGGTGGGCCGGGCCAGCGACTCCTCGACGGCGACGTCGTGGATGCGCCTGGCCGGCGCGCTCACCCGGCCCGGTCCGCGCCCGGCCGGCCTCGCGGTGGCATCGACGCTGCCCCATGCCTGGCACTCACCGCAGCGGCCGACCCACTGGGTGGTCTGCCACCCGCACTCCGCGCAGCGGTATGCCGCCGACCCCTTCGCCATGGCTCGCAGGCTAGGGCGCGCCACCGACAGCCCGGCTGCGACAGACCGAGCCGCTCAGGACTTGCGCCGCCGCCGACCGGGGTCGGCCGGATGCGGGGCCACCGTCGGCCGGCTGGCCAGGTGAGCCTCACAGTGCGTGACCAGGGCGTCGTAGGCGGGCCGGCCCATGAGCGCGACCAGCTCGGGGCCGTTGGAGACGTACACCGGCTCGCTCCCCACGTGGGCGTCGGTGTTGCCCGAGCAGTACCAGTCGAGGTCGTGCCCACCGGGGCCCCAGCCCCTGCGGTCGTACTCCCCGATGCTCACCTGCTGGACCGTCGTTCCGTCGGGTCGCTCGATGGTGTCGTAGGTCCGCCGGATCGGCAGCTGCCAGCACACGTCCGGCTTGGTCTCCAGCGGGTGCCGCCCGGTCCGCAGCGCCAGGGCGTGCAGCGCGCAGCCGTAGCCGCCCGGGAAGTCCCGGTCGTTGAGGAACACGCACCCACCGTCGACGACGCGCGTCTTGCGGGCGCCGTCCTCGTCCTTCTCCACCAGCTTGCGGGTCGTGTGCTTCTGCCACTCGGCGGCGGTGAGCTTGCGGGCGAAGCGCATCACCCGCTTCTCGTCGGCCTTGTCCGAGAAATGCGCACCGAGCGAGCAGCAGCCGTCGTCGGGACGCTCGGCCAGGATCCCCCGGCAGCCGGACCCGAAGACACAGGTCCACCGCGAGGTCAACCAGGTCAGGTCGCAGCGAAACCAGCGCGACTCATCGGCGGGGTCGAGGAACTCGACATAGGCACGCGGGAAGTCCAGGGGCACCTCAGGCACCGGGCCACCCTAGGTCCAGCGCGGGGCGCGGTCGGCGGGCGGTAGCGTCAGGGCATGAGGCTGGGCGTGCTGGACGTCGGCTCGAACACCGTTCACCTGCTGGTGGTCGACGCCCACGCGGGCGCCCCGCCCACCCCGGCGCACTCGTCCAAGACCGAGCTCCGCCTCTCCGAGCTCCTCGACGACGACGGCCGCATCTCCTCGGACGGTACGAAGCGGCTGATCGGCTTCGTCACGGCGGCCCTGTCCGCCGCCGAGGACAAGGGTGTCGAGGAGGTGCTCGCCTTCGCCACCTCGGCGATCCGCGAGGCACCCAACGGCGACGACGTCATCAAGCGGCTGCAGAAGGACACGGGGGTGCCCCTCGAGGTGCTCAGCGGTGAGGACGAGGCGCGGCTGACCTTCCTCGCCGTGCGCCGCTGGTACGGCTGGTCGGCCGGGCGGCTGCTCGTCCTCGACATCGGAGGGGGCTCGCTCGAGGTCGCCACGGGTACCGAGGAGGACCCGGACGCCGCGATCTCCGTGCCCCTCGGCGCCGGGCGCCTCACACGGGACCTCCTCCCGGGGGACCCGCCCAGCCCGGAGGACGTACGCGCCGCGCGCAAGCACATCCGCACCACCTTCGCCCGCGACCTGCGGCTGGTGACCCGTGGCGGCGAGCCCGACCGGGTGGTCGGGACGTCCAAGACCTTCCGCTCCCTCGCGCGGATCACCGGGGCTGCTGCGTCCGGTGAAGGCCCGTACGTCCACCGGCGGCTGCGCCACGCCGACCTCGGCGAGATGCTGCCCAGCCTGGCCAGGATGACCGCCGCTGAACGCGCCAACCTGCCGGGGGTGTCCGCCGGGCGGGCTCGCCAGCTGCTCGCCGGCGCCCTCGTCGCCGACGCGGCCATGGACCTGCTGGGTATCGGCGAGGTGCACATCTGCCCGTGGGCGCTTCGCGAGGGCGTCATCCTGCGCTACCTGGACCGCCTGGACTCGTGACGCCGGCCCCACCTCCCCAGCAGCCCGCCGTCCGCGTCCCCGCCGCGCGGGTCGCCCTGTCCACCGCCTCGGTCTACCCCGAGCCGGTACCGGTGGCCTTCGAGCTCGCTGCCCGGCTCGGCTACGACGGCGTCGAGCTGATGGTGTTCACCGACGCCGTGTCGCAGAGCCTCGACGCGGTCCGCCGCCTCTCCGACGAGTACGCCGTGCCCGTCCTCGCCGTCCACGCGCCGTGCCTGCTCGTGACGCAGCGGGTGTGGGGCACCGACCCGTGGCTGAAGCTCGAGCGCGCACGCGCAGCCGCCGAGGCGTTCGGGGCGCCGACCGTCGTGGTCCACCCCCCGTTTCGCTGGCAACGCGACTACGTCCGTGCCTTCGTCGAGGGGATCGAGCGGATGGCGTCGGAGACCGATGTCCGCTTCGCCGTGGAGAACATGTACCCGTGGCGTGCCCGCAGCCGCGAGATCCAGGCCTATGCCCCGGCCTGGGACCCCACCGACTCCGACTTCAGCGACGTGACGCTGGACCTGTCGCACACCGCGGTGTCGGGCTCCGACGCGCTGGTCATGGCCCGGGGGCTCGGCGACCGGCTGGCGCACGTCCACCTCGCGGACGGCTCCGGGTCGGCGAAGGACGAGCACCTGGTCCCCGGCCGCGGCACCCAGCGCTGTGCAGAGGTGCTCGGCCACCTCGCCGAGACCGGGTTCGACGGGACGGTGGTCCTCGAGGTGTCCACCCGGCGCGCGCCGACCCGCGCGGTGCGCGAGGCCGATCTCATGGAGGCGCTGGCCTACGCCCGGCTCAACCTCGCGGCTGCCGCGTAGCCTGGGCGCGCATCCGCTCCCCTGGAGGTTTCGTGCTGCTTCGCGCCCCGCTGCTAGGGCTCTCGCGCAGCGCCGGGGTGCGCCGGCTGGTCGAGGGTGCTCCGCTCTCCCGTTCGGTCGTGTCGCGCTACGTGGCCGGCGCCACCGCCGACGACGCCGTACGAGCGACCCGTGTCCTCACCGACTCCGGCCTGCTGGTCACCCTCGACCACCTCGGGGAGGACACCCTCGACGCGCAGCAGGCGGACGCCGCGCGCGAGGCGTACGTGGTCCTCCTCCGGGCCCTGGACGAGGAGGGTCTGACCGGGCGTGCCGAGGTCTCGGTCAAGCTCAGCGCGATCGGCCAGGCGCTGCCCGGCGACGGCGAGCGGGTGGCCCTGGACAACGCCCGGGCGATCTGCGCTGCCGCCGCGGCGACGGGCACGACCGTCACGCTGGACATGGAGGACCACACCACGACGGACTCGACCCTGTCCGTGCTGGGCGAGCTGCGTCGCGAGTACCCGAGCACCGGCGCCGTCATCCAGGCCTACCTGCGGCGAAGCGTCGCGGACTGCCGCGACCTCGCGAGCGAGGGCTCGCGCGTCCGGCTGTGCAAGGGGGCCTACGACGAGCCGGAGGCGGTCGCCTACCGCGACCCGCACGACATCGACACCGCGTACGTGCGCTGCCTGCGGGTGCTCATGGCCGGCCCGGGCTACCCGATGGTGGCCACGCACGACCCGACCCTCATCGAGATCGCCGGTGCGCTCGCGGTCCGGGAGGGCCGGCGCCCGGACAGCTACGAGTTCCAGATGCTCAACGGGGTGCGCCCGGACGAGCAGCGGCGGCTGGTGGCCAAGGGCGAGAAGGTGCGGGTCTACCTGCCGTACGGCCAGGAGTGGTACGGCTACCTGGTCCGCCGGATGGCCGAGAAGCCGGCCAACCTCGGGCTGTTCGTCCGGTCCCTCGTCTCGCACGGCTGAAGGGGAGCCATGGGTCAACAGATCGCGGTCTTCGGCGGCGGTGTCATGGGTGAGGCGCTGCTCTCGGGGCTGGTCCGCTCGGGAATCGGCCCGGACCGTCTCGTGGTCACCGAGCGCCGAGGCGACCGGGCGGCCGAGCTGCACGAGCGCTACGGCGTCACGGTCGTCGACAACGCCGAGGCCGCCGCCTCCGCCGACACCCTGGTCCTGGTGGTCAAGCCGCAGGACATGACGGCGCTGCTCGACGAGCTGGCCCCGGCCATCCGTCCCGGCGCCCTCGTGGTCTGCCTCGCGGCAGGCATCACCACGGCGTTCCTCGAGGAGCGGCTGCCCGCCGGCACACCGGTCGTGCGCGTGATGCCGAACACCCCCGCGCTGGTCGACGAGGGGATGGCCGCCATCTCGCCCGGCCTGCACTGCGACGAGTCCCACCTCGAGGAGGCCGAACAGCTGCTGAGCGCCGTCGGCAAGGTCGTGCGGGTCGCGGAGAAGCACCAGGATGCGGTGACCGCGATCAGCGGATCCGGGCCGGCCTACATCTTCTATGTCGTCGAGGCGATGATCGAGGCCGGCGTCCTCCTGGGCCTGCCCCGCGCCACGGCGAACGACCTGGTCGTGCAGACCCTCGTCGGCGCCGCGAAGATGCTCAAGGAGACCGGCGAGCACCCGACGGTGCTGCGCGAGAACGTGACGTCCCCGGCGGGCACGACGGTGGCCGCGCTGCGCGCCCTGGACGACCACAAGGTGCGGGCCGCCTTCCTCTCGGCGATGGAGGCGGCCCGGGACCGGTCCCGGGAGCTCGCGGCGGGCGACTGAGATGAGCGGCCGGGCCGCGTTCGTGTGGAGCGACGCGCTCGCGGCGTACGACCTCGGTCCGGGGCACCCGCTGGCGCCCGTCCGCGTCGAGCTCGCCGCCCACCTGTGCCGTGCCCTGGGCCTGCTCGACGGGGTCGACGTCGTGGAGCCCGACGGCGACGGGGAGGCGCTGCTCGGGCTGGTGCACGACCGTGACTACGTCGCCGCCGTCCGGGAGGCCGGCCGTAGCGGGCGGACGGACCTCGCGCGCGGTCTCGGCACGCCGGACAACCCGGTCTTCCCGGGGATGCACGACGCGTCGGCGCTGGTGGTCGGGGCGACCGCCGCCGCGGTCCGTGCGGTCCTCGACGGGCGTGCCGACCATGCCGTGAACCTGGCCGGCGGGCTGCACCACGCGATGGCCGGCCGGGCGTCGGGGTTCTGCGTCTACAACGACGTCGCCGTCGGGATCGCGGTGGCGCTCTCGCGCGGGGTCGAGCGCATCGCCTACGTCGACGTCGACGTGCACCATGGCGACGGCGTGGAGGCTGCCTTCTGGGACGACCCTCGGGTCCTGACCATCTCGCTGCACGAGTCGGGTCGCACCCTGTTCCCCGGGACCGGGGACGTGAGTGACGTCGGCGGCCCGCATGCCCGCGGCTCCGTGGTGAACGTGCCGCTGCCGGCGGGGACGGGCGACGCCGGCTGGCTCGAGGCCTTCCGTGCGGTGGTCCCCGAGCGGGTGGCTGCCTTCCGGCCGCAGCTGCTCGTCACCCAGGCGGGCTGCGACACCCACCGCCTGGACCCGCTGGCCCATCTGGAGCTGACCGTCGACGGCCAGCGCGAGAGCTACCTGGCGCTGCACGAGCTCGCGCACGAGCACGCCGGCGGTCGCTGGGTGGCCACCGGCGGCGGCGGGTACGCGGTCGTCGACGTCGTGCCGCGAGCGTGGGCGCACCTCGTCGGCGTGGTCACCGGACGCCCGGTGGCGCCGTCGGCCCGGGTCCCCGAGGCCTGGCGGGCCGAGGTCCGCGCCCGGTTGGGGCGTGACGCCCCGATCACGATGACCGACCACCGGTTTTGAGGTTCCGCCCCGGGCCCGCACCGGGCGTCACTACCATGGCGCGCAACGACGGCGCCTCGAGAAGCGTCGCTGAACAGTCAGGGGACGGGTCGGGGCCATGGCGGGTGACACCGAGCTTGCCGAGATGCGCTTCCTCACCGTCGCCGAGGTGGCCGCGAAGATGCGGGTCTCCAAGATGACGGTCTACCGGCTGGTGCACTCCGGCGAGCTGCCCGCGGTGCGGGTGGGTCGTTCGTTCCGTGTCCCCGAGCAGGCTGTGGCCGACTACCTGCGCGACTCCTTCGTCGAGGCCGGCTGACGCCTGCGGGCCCGCTGCCGCGTCCCGCTCCCGCTCCGAGCCGGGCTGATCCGGCTCCCGTCCGCCGCGGGTACCCTGACCCCACCGACGATCGAAGGAGAGCCGTGGGCTCCGTCATCAAGAAGCGCCGGAAGCGAATGGCGAAGAAGAAGCACCGCAAGCTGCTCAAGAGGACTCGCGTCCAGCGGCGCAACAAGAAGTAGCCCCCATGCGCGTCGTCCTCGTCACCGGCGTGTCCCGCTACCTCGGCGGTCGCTTCGCCCGAGAGCTGGCGAGCGACCCAGCGGTGGAGCGCGTCGTCGGCGTTGACGTCGTACCGCCCGTGGACAGCCTCGGCGCGGCCGAGTTCGTGCGAGCGGACATCCGCAACCCGGTGATCGCCAAGGTGATCGCCTCCGCCGACGTGGACACCGTCGTGCACATGAACGTCATCGCCACCCCCCAGTCGATGGGTGGACGCACGCTCATGAAGGAGGTCAACGTCATCGGGACGATGCAGCTGCTCGCGGCGTGCCAGAAGGCCTCCAGCGTGCGCAAGCTCGTCGTCAAGTCCTCCTCCACCGTCTACGGCGCCTCGCCCAAGGACCCGGCGCTGTTCACCGAGGAGATGGAGCCGCGAGCCCTCCCGCGGTCCGGGTTCGCCAAGGACTCCGTCGAGGTCGAGGGGTACGTGCGTGGCTTCTCCAGGCGCCGCCCCGACGTGGTCGTCGCCACGCTCCGCTTCGCCAACTGCCTGGGTCCGGGCGTCCGAACGCCGATGTCGGCGTACTTCGAGCTGCCGGTCATCCCGCGCATCCTCGGCTTCGACCCGCGGCTGCAGTTCGTGCACGAGGACGACATGATCGAGTGCCTTCGCCGGTGCACGCTCGAGGACCACCCGGGGACGTACAACGTCGCCGGCGACGGGGTCCTGACCCTGTCCCAGGCCGCTCGACGGACCGGCAAGCCGACGGTCTCCATGCCAGGGACACTGCTCTCGGCGCTCGGCGGCTTCGGCCGCCGGACGCGGCTGGTGGACTTCTCGCCGGAGCAGATGTCCTTCCTCACCTACGGCCGCGGCATCGACACCCGCCGGATGCGCGACCGAGTCGGGTTCGCACCGCACTGGACCACTGCCGCCACCTTCGCGGAGTTCGTACGATCCCGTGACATGCGCGGTCCGCTGGAGTCCGAGCGCCTCGAGGCGATCGAGGACCGCGTGCTCGACGTCCTGGCAGGGGGCCGGCGATGAGCGCCCGTGTGATCCCGCTGCGTTCGGACGACGGACCCGACCCGACGCCCGAACCGCCTCCCGAGGCCGTCGACGACGAGGTGCTGGAGGCCGACGACTCCGGCGAGCCGTCAGTTCTCGAGCAGCGGCTGGCGGGCGCGGTGGCGTTCCTGCGGCGCCGGGTGACCGGCGAGTACGAGGTCGACGACTTCGGCTACGACCCCGAGCTCACTGACGCGGTGCTGCTCGCGATGCTGCGGCCTCTGTACCGCAACTGGTTCCGGGTCGAGGTGCGCGGGATCGAGAACATCCCGTCCGAGGGTGGCGCCCTCCTCGTCGCCAACCACTCCGGCACGATCGCTGTCGACTCGCTCATGACGCAGATCGCGGTGCTGGACGAGCACCCTGCCCACCGCTCCCTTCGCCTGCTCGGCGCCGACCTGGTGTTCAGCCTGCCGATCGTGAGCGAGTTCGCGCGCAAGTCCGGGGCGACCCTCGCGTGCACCGAGGACGCCGAGCGGCTGCTGCGCGGCGGTGAGGTCGTCGGTGTGTGGCCGGAGGGCTTCAAGGGGATCGGCAAGCCCTTCAGCGAGCGCTACAAGCTGCAGCGCTTCGGCCGCGGCGGCTTCGTGTCCGCGGCGCTGCACTGCAAAGTGCCGATCATCCCGGTGTCGATCGTGGGTGCCGAGGAGACCTTCCCGATGATCGGCAACATCAAGCCGCTGGCCCGGCTGCTGGGGCTGCCATACGTGCCGGTCACCCCGACCTTCCCCTGGCTGGGGCCGCTCGGGCTGGTCCCGCTCCCGAGCAAGTGGATCATCGAGTTCGGCGCCCCGATCCCCACGGACGCCTTCCCCGACGGCTCGGCCGAGGACCCGATGCTGGTGTTCAACCTCACCGACCAGGTCCGCGAGACCATCCAGCACTCGCTCTATCAGCTCCTCATGCGCCGCCGGTCGGTGTTCTTCTAGCCCAGGTTCGGTCCAGCCAAGGCTTCTCCCAGCCCAGGCTTCTCCGGCCCAGGCTTCGTCCGCCTCAGTCGCGGCGGCGGCGGCGGTCCACGGCCACCGCGGCGACCACCAGCCCCGCCACGGCCCCCGCCGCCGCCGCGGCGGGCAGGCCGACCCTGGCCGCCTTGCGTCCGGTGCGGTAGTCCTCGACCGGCCAGCCCAGGTCGCGCGCGTGCTGGCGCAGCCTCTTGTCGGGGTTAACCGCGCACGGGTGGCCGACGAGGGAGAGCATCGGGATGTCGTTGCTGGAGTCCGAGTACGCCGCGCAGCGGGACAGGTCCAGCCCCTCGCGTTCGGCCAGGGCCCGGACGGCCTCGGCCTTCGCCGGGCCGTGCAACGGCCGGCCGACCAGCCGCCCGGTGTAGACCCCGTCGACGGTCTCCGAGACCGTCCCCAACGCCCCGGTCAGCCCCAGCCGTTTGGCGATGATCGTCGCCAGCTCCACCGGCGCCGCGGAGACCAGCCACACCCGCTGCCCCGCGTCGAGGTGGCTTCGGGCGACGGCCAGCGTCTGCGGGTAGACCTTGCCGACGATCCGATCGTCGAAGATGTCCCTGCCCAGCTGCACGATCTCGCTGACCTGGTGGCCCTTGACGAAGGACAGGGCGATCTCGGTGGCGTCGGCCATGTCGCCGGCGTCCTCCGCGCCCGAGAGGCGGAACTTCACCTGATCGACGACGAAGCCGGTCGCGTCGCGCGTGGAGAAGAAGCGCCGCTTCGCCAGGCCCATCGCGAGATGGAAGATCGACGCCCCGCGCACGATCGTGTTGTCGATGTCGAAGAAGGCCGCGGCCGTCGGATCCGGCGGGGCGGCGAGCACCGCGGCGACCTCGGCAGCCGCGGCTGCGGCCTTGCCGGCCAGGACCGCTGGAGCCAGGGCCTCGGGTCGGTTCACGGCTCGGAGCGTATGCCACACTCCGCCGCGTGAGCGCCCTCGGCTGGGCGGCCGGTGGCCGCCGGGAGGACGTACGGGTCCGCGTGCTCGGCCGTCCCGGCTGCCACCTGTGCGAGGACGCGGTGGCCGTCGTGTCCCAGGTCTGCGCCGACCTCGGCGTCGGCTGGGACGAGCTGGACGTGAGCGGGGACCCCGCGCTGCTCGACCGCTACGCCGAGGAGGTGCCGGTCGTCCTGGTCGACGGCGAGGTGCTGGGCTACTGGCGGGTCTCACCCGACCGGCTGCGGGCGGCCCTCCTCGTGACGTAGGTTAGGCTTGCCTAACTTCGGTGAGGAGGCCGCCGTGCTGCCGTCGTTCGTGATCTGCCTTCGCGAGGGCCTCGAGGCCTCCCTCATCGTCGGGATCATCGCCGCCTTCCTCGGCAGCCGCGGCAGGTCCGACGCGCTGCGGTGGGTATGGCTCGGCGTCGGGGCGGCGGTCGCGCTCTGCCTCGCGGTCGGGCTCGGCCTGCACGCGCTGTCGCGCGACCTGCCGCAGCGCCAGCAGGAGGGGCTGGAGACCGTCATCGGGCTGCTGGCGGTGAGCCTGGTCACCTACATGATCGTCTGGATGCGTCGGCACGCCCGCGGCCTCAAGAGACACCTGGAGGGCAGTGCCGCGGGCGCGCTGGCCAGCGGGTCGGCCCGCGCCCTGGTCGTGATGGCCTTTCTCGCGGTGCTGCGCGAGGGCTTCGAGACCGCGGTCTTCCTGCTCGGCCTCCTGCAGGAGTCGACGATCCAGCCGGCGGCGGCGATCGTCGGCGGGCTGCTCGGCCTTGGGCTGGCCGCGGCCCTCGGGTACGGCATCTACCGCGGCGGCGTACGGCTCGACCTCGCGCGCTTCTTCCGGGTCACCGGCGCGGTCCTCGTCATCGTCGCCGCGGGCCTGCTCATGACCGCGTTCCGGACCGCCCACGAGGCCGGCTGGCTCAGCGTCGGGCAGGCCCAGGCCCTCGACCTGACCTGGCTCGTCCACCCCGGCACCACCTGGTCGGCGATGCTCACCGGGATCCTCGGCATCACGGCGTACCCGACCGTCCTCGAGGTCGCGGTCTGGCTGCTGTACGCCGTGCCGATGCTGGTGCTCGTCTTCTGGCCCACCCGGCGCCCCCCTCGGCCCGCCGAGGCCCCTACTCCCGCCCCGGCCCCGGTGGGCGCATGATCCGGCCGCTCCTCGTCGGGCTGCTCGCGGCCACGGCGCTGGCCGGCTGTTCGAAGGCCCCCAGCACGCCGACGGCGTCCGCCGCAGGGGGTCCGGCGCAGGTGAGCATCGTGGCCACCTCGGTCGGCTGTGCGCCGTCCCCGGCGACGCTGCCGGCCGGGCCGATGACCTTCACCGTCCGCAACGACGGGGCGCCCGCCGTCTCCGAGGTCGAGCTGCAGCAGGGCGGGCGCATGCTCGGCGAGAAGGAGAACCTCGTGCCCGGGCTCGGGGGGAGCTTCTCGTTGCGGCTCGGCCAGGGGACGTACACGGTCTACTGCCCCGGCGCCAAGGCGCCGCGTTCGAGCTTCGTGGTGACGCCCTCGTGAGCACGCGGATCTCCCGGCGCCGGCTGCTGGGGATCGGCGCGGGTGTCACCGGCGCCGCGGTGACGGGTGCGGTGCTCGCCACGCACCTGCCGCGGGCGGATGCCGACGCCGGGGCCGAGGAGCCCTTCCACGGTGAGCACCAGGCCGGCATCGCGACGCCGGCGCAGGACCGCCTGGTGTTCGCGGCCTTCGACGTCGTCACGTCCGACCGGGGCGAGCTGCGCGAGATGCTGCGCGAGTGGACCGCAGCCGCTGCCGCGATGGCGGCAGGGCGAGCCGTGCCCGGCGGGAGCACCAACCCGCTGGCACCCCCCGCCGACACGGGCGAGGCGCTAGGGCTGCCCGCCGCCCACCTGACGGTGACGCTGGGCTTCGGTCCGACGCTCTTCGACGGCCGCTTCGGCCTGGCGGCGTACCGCCCCGCCGCGCTGGCCGAGCTGCCGGCCCTGCCCGGCGACCAGCTCGAGCGGGCCCGCAGTGGGGGCGACCTCGGAGTCCAGGCCTGCGCGAACGATCCGGTCGTCGCGTTCCACGCCGTGCGCAACCTCGCCCGGCTGGGCCGCGGAACGGTGGTCGTGCGGTGGTCGCAGCTGGGCTTCGGACGTACGTCGTCGACGAGCCGCTCGCAGGCCACGCCGCGCAACCTCATGGGGTTCAAGGACGGCACCCGCAACGTCGTGGGCGAGGACGCGGCGGCCATGGATGCCCACGTGTGGGTGGGTGACGAGACCGACCAGTCGTGGATGCGGGGTGGCTCCTATCTGGTGGCCCGGCGGATCCGGATGCTCATCGAGGCGTGGGACCGCTCCTCCCTGCGCGACCAGCAGGACACGATCGGTCGGCTGAAGACGTCCGGCGCGCCGCTCACCGGTCGTGCGGAGCACGACGTCCCGGACTTCGTGGCGGCCACCCACGGCAGCCCGGTCATCCCGGCCAATGCGCACATCCGCCTGGCCAGTCCGGAGGAGAACGACGGGATCCGCATCCTGCGCCGCGGCTACTCCTACACCGACGGGATGGACCCGGTCACCGGCCAGCTCGACGCGGGGCTGTTCTTCCTCGCCTACCAGAAGGACCCCCGGACCCAGTTCGTCGCGCTGCAGCGCCGGCTCGGGGTCCACGACGCCCTCGGCGAGTACATCGAGCACACGGGGAGCGCGCTGTTCGCCTGCCCGCCGGGCGTCGCCCCCGGCCAGGCCTGGGGCGAGGCCCTCTTCGCCTGAGACCACCCCGTCCCCGCGCCTCCCGCGCCTCCCGCGCCTCCCCGCGCCTCCCCGCGCCTCCCCGCGCCTCCCCGACCCTGTAAGCCAGCCCGACCTTCCTTGGAATGAACGCGGCGTTCCTCCAATAGGTCCGCAGGAACGTCGCGTTCATTCGGAAGAGATCGGTGGAGCGGGGCGGGGTCGGGTGGGGCGGGGTCGGGTGGGGCTGGGCCGTGGTGCGAAGGGATGTCTCAGCGGACGGGACGGGCTGGGCGTGACTTTGTGCGGGCGTTCACAAGCGCCTAGGCTCGCCTGGTCGACAGGTACGGCCGCAGGGAGGCGCGCGTGACCGAGGTCCGCCCCGGCCGTGGCATCCCCGAGGCGACGGTCGCGCGGCTGCCCGTCTACCACCGGGCCCTCTCCGCGCTGGCGGACCGCGGCGTGGCCACCGTGTCCTCGGAGGAGCTGGCCGCGTCGGCCGGCGTCAACTCGGCGAAGCTGCGCAAGGACCTGAGCTACCTGGGGTCGTACGGCACCCGTGGCGTGGGCTACGACGTCGTCGACCTCCTCGACCACATCGGTCGCGTCCTCGGCCTCACCCAGGACTGGGCCGTGGTCATCGTCGGGGTCGGCAACCTCGGCCACGCCCTGGCCAACTACGGCGGTTTCGGCTCCCGGGGCTTTCGCGTGGTCGCCCTCGTCGACGCCGACCCCTCCCGCGAGGGCGAGCGGGTCGGGGACCTCGCCGTGCGGCCCCTCGCCGAGCTCGAGGACCTCGTGGCGCGGCTCGGCGTGAGCATCGGGGTGATCGCCACTCCCGCCAGCGCCGCGCAGCACGTCTGCGACCGGTTGGTGGCGGCCGGGGTCCGCAGCATCCTCAACTTCGCGCCGTTGGTGCTCTCCGTCCCGCGCGACGTCGGTGTGCGCAAGGTCGACCTGGCCACCGAGCTGCAGATCCTCGCCTTCCACGAGCAGCGGCGCAGCGAGCTGGTGGCGGTGGCGCCGTGACCGTCCTCGTCGTGGGGCTGTCCCACCGCAGCGCCCCCGTCCCGCTGCTGGAGCGCGTCGCGATTCCCGGCGAGGCGACGGGAGCCTTCGCGGCCGATGCCGCGGCCGCCGATCACGTCGCCGAGGCCGTCGTCGTCTCCACCTGCAACCGGGTCGAGACCTATGCCGCGGTCGACCGCTTCCACGGCGGCGTCGCGGCGCTGTCGGAGCAGCTGGCCCGCCGCGCCGGGGTGTCGCTGGACGAGCTCGCTCCCCATCTGTACGTCCACTTCGACGAACGAGCCGTCCAGCACCTGTTCTCCGTCGTCTGCGGCCTCGACTCCATGGTGGTCGGCGAGACCCAGATCCTCGGCCAGGTCCGGCAATCGCTGCGCCAGGCCCAGGAGCACGGCAGCGTGGGCAAGGTGCTGGGAGGGCTGTTCCAGGACGCCCTGCGGGTCGGGAAGCGGGCCCACGCCGAGACCGGGATCGACCACGCCGGGTCGCGTCTGGTGGCGGCGGCGCTCGGCCTGGCGGAGCAGACCCTCGGCCCAGTCGAGTCCACCCGCGTGCTGCTCGTCGGCGCCGGGTCGATGAGCGCGCTCGCCGGGGCGACCCTCCAGCGGGCCGGCGCACGGCGGTTCACCGTCGCCAACCGGACCCTCACGAACGCCCGGCGCCTGGCCGAGCGGCTGGCCGCGGACGCCGTCGGGCTGGACCACCTCGCCGAGGCCCTCGCGGAGGCGGACCTGGTCGTGTCCTCGACCGGGGCGGTCGGGTACGTCGTCGGCGCCGCTGACGTCGCTGCGGCCGGTGCCCGCCGTGCTACCTCGCCCGGGCGGCCGCAGGTGCTGCTCGACCTGGCACTGCCGCGCGACGTCGATCCCGCCGTCGAGAGCCTCGACGGGGTACGGGTCATCGACCTGGACCGACTGGGCAGCGTCCTCGCCGACGGCGAGACGGTCATCGACGTCGAGGCTGTTCGCGCGATCGTCACCGAGGAGGTGGCGCTCCACGCGGCGTCGCGCGCCATCGACCGGGTCGAGCCGACCGTGGTGGCGCTGCGGCGCCGCGCCGCGGACGTCGTCGCCTCCGAGCTGGCCCGGCTGGACGCCAAGCTGCCCGGGCTCGACCCCGCGGCGCGCGCCGAGGTCGAGCGCACCGTCAACCGCACCGTCGACAAGCTGCTGCACGAGCCGACGGTGCGCATCAAGGAGCTCGCGGCGTTCGGCGACGCGGGCGCCTATGCCCAGGCGCTGCATGCGTTGTTCGACCTGACGCCAGAGGCGCTCGAGGCTGTCGAACGAGTCGACGCCGTCCTGCCGAGCGAGACCCCGCGATGAGCGCACTGCGCCTCGGTACGCGCCGCAGCTCGCTCGCGCGCGCCCAGAGCGAGGCTGTCGCGACCGCCATCACGGCGGCCACCGGACGGCCGGTGCGGCTCGTGGAGGTCATCACCGAGGGCGACCGCTCCTCGGCGCCGCTCGCGTCCATCGGGGGGGCCGGCGTCTTCACGCACGCTCTGCGAGACGCGCTCCGCTCCGGCGAGGTCGACCTGGCCGTCCACTCCTACAAGGATCTGCCGACCGCGGCTGCGCCCGACCTGTGCGTCGCCGCGGTGCCCTCGCGCGAGGACCCTCGTGACGTCGTGGTGTCGCGCTCCGACGCCCCGCTCGCCGGCCTGCCGCGGGGGTCGCGGGTCGGCACCGGCTCCCCGCGGCGCGCCGCGCAGCTGCGCGCCCTCGGGTACGGGCTCGACGTGGTCGACCTACGCGGCAACGTCGACACCCGGCTGCGCAAGGTGGCCGACGGTGAGGTCGACGCGGTCGTGCTCGCCCGCGCCGGCCTAGCCCGCCTCGGGCGCCTCGAGGAGGTGAGCGAGGTCCTGGACGCCGACCGGATGCTCCCCGCGCCGGCCCAGGGGGCGCTGGCCCTGGAGTGCCGCGCGGACCGCGCCGACGTCCTCGCCGCGGCGGCGATCCTCGACGACCCCGCCACCCGGGCCGCCGTGACGGCCGAGCGTGCCGTGCTGGCCGCCCTGGAGGCGGGCTGCTCGGCCCCCGTGGGCGCCCTCGCCCACGTCACACACGACGCCCTGTCCCTGCGAGCCGTGGTCGTCGCCGTCGACGGCTCTCGGGCCGTACGTCTGTCCGCCACCGGAGCACCCAGTGAGGCGGAGGTGGTGGGACGCCGTCTCGCCGCCGCCCTCCTCGCCGAGGGCGCCGACGGCCTGATGGGAGAACGCATCCCGTGACCACGACCATGCCATCCTCGAACCGGCGCAAGAAGCCCCCGGTCGGCTCGGTGACCTTCGTCGGGGCCGGCCCGGGCGATCCCGCGCTGCTGACGCTGCGCGCCGTCGAGGCCCTCGCCCAGGCCGACGCCGTGGTGCTCGACACCCAGGCCCGCGAGCAGTTCCTCGTCCACGCGCGCCCCGACGTGCTGGTGCTCGACGCGGCACAGGGACCCGACGGGCTCCCCCTGGGCCGACGGACCAAGCTCGTGGTGGACGCGGCGAAGGCGGGACACGCTGTCGTGCGCCTGGTCGACGGCGACCCGGGACTCTTCGGCGGGCTGGCCGAGGAGGCCGCGGCCTGCGTCAAGGCGAACGTGCCCTTCGAGGTCGTGCCCGGCGTGAGCCCGGCGATCGCCGCGCCGGCGTATGCCGGGATCCCCCTGACGGACGCGCGCACGCACGCGGTGCACGTCGTCTCGGCCGAGGGGGTCCACGACTTCTCGGCGCACGCAGACCCGTCGACCACCGTCGTGGTCGTCTCGTCAGTGGCCGACGTGGACACCGTGGTCAAGGAGCTCCTGCGGGCCGGACGCGACCCGAACACCCCCTCGGCGGTCATCCGGATGGGCACCACCACCGAGCAGCGCACGGTGACCGCCGCCCTGGAGGACCTGCCGTCGGCGGCGCGGGCCGCGAAGCTGGCGCAGCCGGTGGTCACGGTCGTCGGGCCGACGGTGGCCCACCGAGAGACCCTGTCCTGGTTCGAGACGAAGCCGCTCTTCGGGTGGCGCGTGCTCGTACCGCGGACCAGGGAGCAGGCCGGAGAGCTCTCCGCCCGGCTGCGCCGCCACGGCGCGGTCCCCGACGAGGTCCCGACCATCTCGGTGGAGCCGCCGCGTGCCCCGCAGCAGATGGACCGCGCCATCCAGGGCCTGGTCTCCGGGCGCTACCTGTGGGTCGCGTTCACCTCGGTCAACGCCGTGCGCGCCATCCGCGAGAAGTTCGAGGAGTACGGGCTCGACGCCCGCGCCTTCGCCGGCATCAAGGTGGCCGCGGTGGGCGAGCAGACCGCCGCGGCGCTGCTCGCGTTCGGCGTGCGACCGGACCTGGTCCCGGCCGGGGAGCAGTCCTCGGCGGGGCTGCTGGAGGACTGGCCGGAGTACGACCGCCAGCTGGATCCGCTGGACCGGGTGTTCCTGCCGCGTGCCGACATCGCCACCGAGACTCTCGCCGCCGGTCTGGTCGAGCTGGGCTGGGAGGTCGACGACGTGACGGCGTACCGGACGGTCCGTGCCGCGCCCCCACCGGCCGCGACCAGGGACGCCATCAAGACGGGTGGCTTCGACGCCGTCGTCTTCACCTCCTCCTCCACGGTGCGCAACCTGGTCGGCATCGCCGGCAAGCCGCACGCCACGACGGTCATCGCCTGCATCGGCCCGCAGACCGCGAAGACGGCCGAGGAGCACGGCCTTCGCGTCGACGTCCTGGCCGACAAGCCCTCGGTGGTCGGCCTGGCGGATGCGCTGGCGGCGTACGGGGCCGCGCAGCGCCTCTCGGCGCTCGAAGCCGGCGAGGTGACCTGGCGTCCCTCCCAGCGGCGCGGCAACGCACGGCGCAAGGCGACCTGAGTTGTCAGACGTCGCGGGCGCCGGAGCGCACGCAACGCCGGACAGCTTCCCGGCGTTGCGCGGCCGGCGGTTGCGGCGTACGGCCGCCTTGCGGCGGCTCGTCGCGCAGACGGCGCTGGACCCCGGCGACCTCGTGCTGCCCCTGTTCGTGAAGGAGGGGATCGCCGAGCCGGTGCCGGTCGCGTCGATGCCCGGCGTGCTGCAGCACACCCGTGACTCGCTGCGCAAGACGGCCCACGACGCGGTGGAGGCGGGCGTCGGTGGGCTCATCCTCTTCGGGATCCCGGCCGCCAAGGACGCACGCGGGTCCCAGGCCGACGATCCCCAGGGCGTCGTCCAGGTCGCACTGCGCGACCTGGCCGCCGACCTCGGCGATGCCACCGTGGTCATGGCCGACCTCTGCCTGTGCGAGTACACCGACCACGGCCACTGCGGACCCCTGAGCGCTGCCGGCGAGGTCGACAACGACGCGACGCTGCAGCGCTACGCCTCCGTCGCCCTGGCGCAGGCGGACGCCGGGGCGCACGTGATCGCCCCGTCGGGCATGCAGGACGGCCAGGTCGCGGCGATCCGCGCCGCGCTCGACGGTGCCGGGTTCGCCGAGGTCCCCGTGCTCGCCTACGCGGCCAAGTACGCCTCCGCGTTCTACGGTCCCTTCCGCGAGGCCGCGGAGTCGACGCCGGCCTTCGGGGACCGCCGGGCCTACCAGATGGACTCCGCGAACGCCCGTGAGGCGCTGCGCGAGGTCCGGCTGGACCTGGCGGAGGGCGCGGACGCGGTGATGGTCAAGCCGGCGCTGCCCTACCTCGACGTGGTGCGGCAGGTCGCCGACACCGTCGACGTACCCGTCTTCGCCTACCAGGTCTCGGGGGAGTACGCGATGCTCGAGGCGGCGGCCGCGAACGGGTGGTTGGACCGCGATCGCGCCATCCTGGAGACCCTCACCGCCATCCGTCGCGCCGGCGCCGACGTGGTGCTGACCTACTGGGCCACCGAGGTGGCGCGCGCGCTCCGGTCCTGACGCCGGTCGCCGCGCCCTCCTCCTCCACATGTGGCGGCCTTTCCGTCATTCCACGAGGCCTGAGTGACGGTCAGCCCGCCACAAGTGGGGGTAAGGGGGTGGGTCGGCCGAGGCTAGGGTCGGGCCGTGACGGGCGGGGCGGCGGACGGCGACGTGACGGGTGGCCCGGTCGGCGGTGAGGTGACCAGCGGAGCGGGTGACCGCGACCGCGATGCCGCGCACCGGCCACGGCAGGCGCGGCCGCGCGACGAGCTGGGACGCCCCTTGCCGTACGGCTCCCAGGGGGTCGACCCCGTCCCGGACGCCCCCCTCGCGCCGGAGGAGGCGATCGCCGAGGCGCGACGGCTGGTCGAGTCGGGCCGGGCCTTCGCCGCCCACGAGGTCCTGGAGGCGCGGTGGAAGGCGGCACCGGAGGAGGAACGCGACCTCTGGCAGGGCCTGGCCCAGCTGTGCGTCGGCCTCACCCACGCCGGGCGCGGCAACGAGGTCGGCGCCGGCCGGCTCGTCGAGCGCGGGGCCGCCCGGCTGACGAGCTACGCCGGGCCGACGTACGGGCTCGACCTGGATGCCACCATCACCTGCGCCCGCCACCACGTCGGCGGTTGACCGCACCCGGGTGGCCGAACCGCCCGGGTCTGTGGCCTCGTCGGGATCAAGGGTCGGCGCCCGACAGGTCAGACCTTGGCGCGCAGGTGCTCCCGCAGGGCCGGGATGACCTTCTCGCCGTACGCCTCCAAGGTCGCCGCCTTCCCGTCGTGCTGCAGGTACACGGCGAACTGGTCGACCCCGAGCTCGCGCAGCTCGGTGAGGCGGCGGATGTGCTCCGCTGGCGGCCCCAGCACGCAGAAGCGGTCCACGATCTCGTCGGGCACGAACGCGGTGTGGGTGTTCCCCGCCTGTCCGTGCTCGTTGTAGTCGTAGCCGTCGCGGCCCTTGATGTAGTCGGTGAGCGCCTTGGGCACCGTGCCGGAGTCGCCGTAGCGACCGACGAGGTCCGCCACGTGGTTGCCCACCATTCCCCCGAACCAGCGGCACTGCTCGCGCATGTGCGCCAGGTCGTCGCCGACATATGCCGGTGCCGCGACGCAGATCGTCACGTCGTCGGGGTCGCGTCCCGCGTCGCGCGCAGCGCGGCGTACGGCTCCGACGGTCCACGCGACCAGGTCCGGGTCGGCGAGCTGGAGGATGAAGCCGTCGCCGACCTCGCCGGCGAGCTGCAACGCCTTCGGGCCGTAGGCCGCGACCCACACCTCCAGCTCGCTGCTGGTGCCCCAGGGGAAGCGCAGCGTCGCGCCGTTGACCTCTACGGCGCGGCCGTTGCCGAGCTCGCGGATGACGTGGACCGCCTCGCGGAGCTCGGCCAAGGTCGTCGGGCGACCGTTGAGCACGCGCACCGCGGAGTCGCCCCGCCCGATGCCGCACACCGTGCGGTTGCCGTACATCTCGTTCAACGTCGCGAACAGCGATGCCGTGACTGTGACGTCGCGGGTGGCGGGATTGGTCACCATCGGCCCGACGACGACCTTGCGGGTGGCGGCGAGGATCGCGCTGTAGATGACGAACGGCTCCTCCCAGAGCAGGTGGGAGTCGAAGGTCCACACGTGGGAGAAGCCGTGCGTCTCCGCCTGGCGGGCCAGGTCGACCACCCGCGAGGCCGGGGGGTTGCACTGCAGAACGACTCCGACGTCCATCGAGGCTCCTCAGCCGAGATAGGAGGACAGGCCGCGGCGGAGGAAGCGACCGTGGCCGGCCCGGCCGAGGAAGGTCCCCCCGTCGACGACGACCGTGCCACGCGAAAGCACCGTGTCGACGTGGCCCGAGACCTCGAAGCCCTCCCACGCGGAGTGGTCCATGTTCATGTGGTGGGTCTTCCCGTACCCGATGGAGGTGTGCCCGCCGGGGTCGTACACGACGAGGTCGGCGTCGGACCCCGGCGCCAGCACGCCCTTGCGCGGGTAGAGGCCGAACATGCGCGCCGGTGTCGTCGCGCACAGCTCCACCCAGCGCTCCTTGCTGATCCGACCGTCGACGACACCCTGGTAGATCAGGTCCATCCGGTGCTCCACCGACCCGATCCCGTTGGGGATCTTCGAGAAGTCACCGAGGCCGAGCTCCTTCTGCTCCTTGAAGCAGAAGGGGCAGTGGTCGGTGCTCACCACGGAAAGGTCGTTGGTCCGCAAGTACGTCCACAAGGCGTCCTGGTGTCCTTCGGCCCGGGCGCGCAGGGGCGTCGAGCACACCCACTTCGCGCCCTCGAAGTCCGGCGCCCCGAGCTGCTCCTCGAGCGACAGGTACAGGTACTGCGGGCAGGTCTCGCCGAACACGTTGAGGCCGAGGTCGCGGTTCGCCTGTAGCGTGGCGACCGCCTGCTTGGCCGACATGTGCACGACGTAGAGCGGCGCGCCCGTGAGGCGGGCCAGCATGATCGCGCGATGGGTCGCCTCCTCCTCGGTCTCCCACGGCCGGGTGAGCCCGTGGTGGAGGGGCGCCGTCTCGCCGCGCGCGAGCGCCTGCCTGACCAGGACGTCGATGGCCGTCCCGTTCTCGGCGTGCATCATGACCATGGCTCCGTTCGCCGCGGCCGTCTGCATCGCGCGCAGGATCTGCCCGTCGTCGCTGTAGAAGACGCCGGGGTAGGCCATGAAGAGCTTGAAGCTCGTGATGCCCTCGGCGACGAGCTCGTCCATCGCCTTCAGCGACTCGTCGTCGACCCCGCCGATGATCTGGTGGAAGGCGTAGTCGATGGCGCAGTTCCCGTCGGCCTTGGCGTGCCAGGCGGCCAGGCCGTCCTGAACCCGCTCCCCATGGCGCTGGACCGCGAAGTCGACGATGGTCGTCGTCCCGCCCCAGGCGGCGGCCGTGGTGCCGGTCTCGAAGGTGTCCGAGGCGAAGGTCCCTCCGAAGGGCAGCTCCATGTGGGTGTGGCAGTCCACCCCACCGGGCACGACGTACTTGCCGGTCGCGTCGACGACCCGCTCGGCCGAGGCGGCCAGGTCGCCGAGGGCGGTCGAGCCCGGCTCGACGATCGCCGCCACCTTCTCGCCGTCGACGAGCACGTCCGCGAGCGCCGAGCCGGTCGGGGAGACGAGGGTCCCGCCGCTGACCAGGATCGTCATCAGGGACGCACCAGGTCGCCGTAGGCGTCGGGGCGCCGGTCGCGGTAGAAGGCCCATCGGTTGCGCACCTCGGTCAGCAGGTCCATCTCGAGGTCGCGCACGACGAGCTCGGGGGCATGGCCGTCCGCCGCGCCCCCGACGATCTTCCCCTCGGGGTCCACGAAGTACGACGTGCCGTAGAAGTCGTCGTCGCCGAGGTCCTCGACGCCGACCCGGTTGATCGCGCCGACGAAGTACTCGTTGGCGACCGCCGCGGCGGGCTGCTCGAGCTGCCAGAGGTAGCTCGACAGGCCGCGGGAGGTGGCGGAGGGGTTGAACACGATCTCCGCGCCGTTCAGGCCGAGGGCACGCCATCCCTCGGGGAAGTGCCGGTCGTAGCAGATGTAGACGCCCACCCGCCCGACCGCCGTGTCGAACACGGGGAAGCCGAGGTTGCCGGGACGGAAGTAGAACTTCTCCCAGAAGCCCTTGACGTGCGGGATGTGGTGCTTGCGGTACTTGCCCAGGTAGCGCCCGTCGGCGTCGACGACGGCGGCGGTGTTGTAGAGCACGCCGGGCTGCTCCTGCTCGTACACGGGCAGGACCATGACGATGCCGAGCTCGGCGGCCAGCGCCCGGAAGCGCTCGGTGGTCTCGCCGGGCACGGATTCGGCGTAGGAGTAGTACGAGGCGTCCTGCACCTGGCAGAAGTACGGCCCGTAGAACAGCTCCTGGAAGCAGACGACCTTCGCCCCCTGGGCCGCCGCGTCCCGCGCGTAGTCCTCGTGGACCTTGATCATCGACTCCTTGTCGCCGGTCCACGTCGTCTGGACCAGGGCCGCTCGCACGATCGTCATGGGCTGGAACACCTCCGGGTCGGCTCCGCCTCACTCTGGCACGGCAGGGCCCGCCCCGGGAGCCGGTCCGGGAAGCGGCAACACCCGAGACCACGCAGGTGGTGGCTCACCACCCGGACCCTGCGTGGTCAACCACCACCTGCGTGGTCTCGGTGCTCAGGGCGTGGCGGCGAGCGCGGCGACGGTGGCCGGGTAGGCCGGGTCCAGCCAGTAGTCGCTGTGCCGGCGCAGCGGGCCGTCACCCGGCGGCTGCGGGTCCGCCACCTCCTGGTCGACCTGGTCGGCATCCGCGACGCGCGGCGGTCCGGGGACGTACGAGCCCGCCCGGCCGGCGTCCGGCTCGAGGTTCCACGAGCCGATCGGGTCCGTGAGCCGGTACAGCGTGCGCCATCGCCCGGGCAGGCGCCGGCGCACCTCGGCGAGGACGGCCTCGTCGAAGTACTCCGGGAACCAGCGGCAGTACAGCCGCCGTACCGGCGACCCGTGCAGGAGCAGGCGCAGCCGCGGGCACAGGTCAGGGTGGAGGCGCAGCACCGTGGGGACGGCGAGGACGCTGCCCTGGCTGTGGCAGGACAGCACCACCACGTCACCCTCGCGCGAGCAGAGCCGGCCCACCCGCTCCTCGAGGTCGAGGACCGCCCGCTCCGCGTAGCAGGGAGGGGTCAGCGGGTGGACCGCCCGCGGCCAGAACGTCGCGACGTCCCAGAGGATCCCGACCACCCGCCGCCGGGAGCGGCTGCGCACCGAGGCGTAGCCGATGGCGACGAGGGCGGCCAGGACGCTGACGATGACCCACGACCCGGCCGCGGCGGCGAAACGCGGCAGCCCGTCGTTCGTGGCGTCCGGACGGCTGAGGTAGGCGAGGGTGCCGGCGAGGGCGACGACCACGCTGGTGAGGACGAGGACCGTGGCTGCCGCGCCCGCGCTGTCGGTGAGGGAGGCAACAGCTCTGGCCGTCGCGACCCGCTCCTTCTCCCGCGCCGACGCCGCCGGATAGTCGCCCGCCACCGCGGTGGCATCAGCCTTCGCGGGGCGCCGTACCCGGGCGGCCGCCAGCCAGGCCACGAACGGAACCAGGCACAGCGCCACCACGACGGCGGCGGCCCCGGCCCAGACGTAGCCGGGGGGCACGATCAGCGCCGCGTCCGGCGTCGTGCTGGTGCGGGCGGCCTGGGTGGTGGTCACGGCGTGACCGAGCCACTGCGCGGTCTGCAGCCCGATGCCGGCGCTGAAGGCGAGGGCGAGCAGCCACGCCACCGTGGCGACCAGGCTCGCCGCGAGCCCGCCGGCAGCGATGCCGGGGTCGGTACGCCGTGCCGCGAGCACCGGCACCACGGTCAGCGCGAGCATGAGCGCGACCAACAGCGCCACGACCGGCCAGGGCGGCGAGCCCGGGTGCGAGCCGTCGCCTGCGGCGAAGCGCCCCGCGTACCAGAGCCCCGCCGCGGCGCCTGCGAGCGCGGTGGCCAGGGCGAGTACCACCGCGGCGCGACGTACGGCGGCGTCGGCATGCTGCGCACCCACCGCCGCGAACAGCAGCGGCACGAGGACGAGCTGGCCGGCGAACACCGCGACGACGAGCACCCGCAGCCCGGGCAGGTGCGACGGCATCGGCGCTGCCCGGGTGTGGACGGTCATGGCCAGGACCCAGGCGGCGGCGAGCACAGCCACCCCCAGCCCCTGCAGGAGCGCGGTCGGCCGGTTGGCCGAGGACGCGTCGGGGCCGCCGCGCCCCACGAAGCGCTCTGGGACCGCGAGCGCAGTGGCGAGGACCGCCAGCGCCGCAGCGAGGGTGAGGACCGCGTCCTCGAGACCGGGCGAGGAGTCGTAGCGGACGACGGGCATGAGCACGAGCGCGGCGAGCACCGAGGTCGCGACGGTCACGTGCAGCCGGCGCAGCCGCTGGACCGAGGACTCGGTGACGAAGAAGCCGTCGCGGGCGATCATCAGCGAGCCGGGGTCGCGCCGGGGCTCCGGCGCGGTCGCCTCCACGAGGGAGCTGCGGCCGATCGTCCACAGCAGCAGGACCAGCGCAGCCGGCACCAGGGCCCCGACGGCGGCCCGCTGCTGCGGGCGGGCGAGTCGGCCGAGCCAGCCGACGAGGTCGTGCTGGGCGCCGCACACCGGCTGCGAGCCGCACTGCCAGGCGGTCAGGTCCATGACCGCCAGCGCCGCGGCGGCGAGTGCGGTCACGGTCAGGGACAGCGCGAACAGGCGCAGCGTGGCCCGGCCGGCCCAGGCGGCCGCCCGCCGGCCGCGGGAGTCGGTCGTGGCCGCCACGGGCAGCATCCAGTACGCGAGGTCGACGAGGGTGAACGGCAGCGAGAGCAGCCACAGCGCCCGCAGGCCCGGCCCGGAGGTGAGCCCGCCCCACGAGTACGCCTCCACGCGCGCGACACCCTGCTCGGTCGGCGCGGGCGCGTCGCCGGGTAGCCAGCGGCGGAAGAACCCGGAGGCGGCGTCCCCGGCGACGATGGCCACCCACGGCGGCGGCATCTGCAGGATGGCGTCCGGCGGGGTCCCGGACACTCCGTGGACGCGCAGCTCGGTGGTTCCGCTCACCCCGTCGTCGAGGGCCATGACGCACCTCCGTCCGCAGCCTTGCGCTCCCGCGCCTGTGCGTACAGAGCCGAATGCGTGCAGTCACGTACCGGTTCGGGTACGGCCGGTGGGGCGTCCGCGGCGGGCCTGAGAGACTGCTCCGTGTGACGTCCCGCTCCGAGCAGCTGTTCGTGCGCGCCCTCGCCGTCACCCCCGGCGGGGTGAACTCGCCGGTCCGGGCGTACCGGGCGGTCGGGGGCACGCCGAGGTTCATGGTCGCCGGCCACGGGCCGTACGTCGTCGACGCCGATGGTCGCGAGTACGTGGACCTGGTGGGCTCGTGGGGCCCGATGATCCTCGGCCACGCCCACCCTCAGGTGCTGTCGGCGCTGCGCGAGCAGCTGGCGGCCGGGACGTCCTTCGGTGCCCCCGGGCCCCACGAGGTGGAGCTGGCCGAGGAGATCGTCGCCCGCGCGCCGGTGGAGCAGGTCCGGCTGGTCAGCAGCGGCACCGAGGCCACCATGTCCGCGATCCGGCTGGCCCGGGCCTTCACCGGGCGCCCGCTCGTCGTGAAGTTCGCCGGCTGCTACCACGGCCACGTCGACGCACTCCTGGCCGCGGCCGGGTCGGGTGTCGCCACCTTCGGGCTGCCGGACACCCCCGGGGTGACGGCCGCGACGGCGGCGGACACCCTCGTGGTGCCGTACAACGACCTGCCGGCGGTCGAGGCCGTCTTCGCCGAGCACGGCGAGCGGATCGCCTGCCTGGTCACCGAGGCGGCCGCGGCGAACATGGGCGTGGTGGCGCCCGAGGAGGGCTTCAACGCCGGGCTGGCCGACGTGTGCCGGCGCTACGGCGCCCTCTTCGTGAGCGACGAGGTGATGACCGGCTTCCGCGTGCACCGGTCCGGGTGGTACGGCCTCGACGGGGTGCGTCCGGACCTCATGACCTTCGGCAAGGTCATCGGCGGCGGCCTCCCGGCGGCGGCCTTCGGGGGGCGCGCGGAGATCATGGGGCTGCTCGCCCCGGCCGGGCCGGTCTACCAGGCGGGGACGCTGTCCGGGAACCCGCTGGCCACCCTCGCGGGGGTGACGACGCTGCGGCTGTGCACGCCCGAGGTCTACGCCCGGCTCGACGCCGCGGCCGAGGAGGTCGGACGGCTCGCCTCGGAGGCGCTGGCCAAGGAGGGCGTGCCGCACGTCCTCGCACGGGCGGGGAACCTCTTCAGCGTCTTCTTCGTCGACCCGACCGTGACCCCCGCGGTGCGTGACTACGACGCCGCGCGCTCGCAGCACGCGCCGACGTACGCCGCGTTCTTCCACGCGATGCTCGACGCCGGCGTCTCGCTCCCCCCGAGCGCCTTCGAGGCCTGGTTCGTCTCGGCCGCCCACGACGAGCAGGCCCTGGCCCGCGTCGCCGACGCGCTGCCGGGTGCCGCCCGCCGCGCCGCGGAGGCGGGCGCATGAGCACCGAGACCCTCGTCCACCTCGTCCGTCACGGCGAGGTCGAGAACCCGACGGGCGTCCTGTACGGGCGGCTGCCCGGCTACCACCTGTCCGAGCTGGGCCGCCAGATGGCCGAGGTGGTGGCCAAGCACCTCGCCGACCGGGACGTGACGCACGTCGTGTCCTCCCCGCTGGAGCGCGCCCAGGAGACCGCGGCGCCGATCGCCGCGGCCCACTCCCTCGAGGTGGCCACGGACGGTCGCCTCGTGGAGGCCAGCAACCACTTCCAGGGGCTGGCCTTCGGGGTGGGCGACGGCTCGCTGCGCCACCCGAGACACTGGCGCTACCTGACCAACCCGTTCCGCCCGTCCTGGGGCGAGCCGTACCGCGAGCTGGTGGCGCGCATGACGCTCGCCGTCGAGGGTGCCCGCGACGCCGCCCGCGGCCACGAGGCGGTCTGCGTCAGCCACCAGCTGCCGATCTGGATCCTGCGCTGTCATCTGGAGGGGCGCCGGCTCTGGCACGACCCCCGCCGCCGGGAGTGCACGCTCGCCTCGGTGACCACGGTGCACTTCGACGGCGACCTGGTGGTCGCGGTCTCCTACGACGAGCCCGCGCGCGCCCTGCTGCCGCAGCGCACGCGCGCGATGCCTCCAGCGGGCGCATGAGGGCGCTGGCGCGCGCGGCGGTGGTGCTGGCGTCGGCCGTGCTGGCCGCCGGGTGCACGACCACCGGGCTGGGCGGTGTCGCGGGGGGCGGCGACACCAAGGACTCGCTGCGCACCGGCGTGACCGAGTGGGCCCCGGACCAGCGGTCGAAGCCGGTCACGCTCACCGGGGAGGACCTGGACGGGGCCCGGGTCGACCTCGCCTCGCTTCGGGGTTCGGTCGTCGTCGTCAATGTGTGGGGATCCTGGTGCGGCCCCTGTGTGGAGGAGGCCCCGGCCCTCGCGGCGGCGTACCAGCAGCTGCACCCCAAGGGCGTGCGCTTCGTCGGCATCGACGAGCGGGACAGCGGGGCGGCCGCCCGAAGCTTCGTGACCAACCACGACCAGAGGTGGCCGAGCCTGGCCGACGACGACGGATCGCTGCTGCTCGCCTTCCGCGGCACGGTGAACCCGAGCGCCATCCCGACCACCCTCGTGATCGACCCGCGGGGCCGGGTCGCCGCACGCGCCCTCGGAGCGGTACGCACGGACACCCTCACCGCGCTCGTGGACACGGTGCTCCAGGAGTCGTCGACACATCCGGCGTCGTCGGCCGCCACCTCGCCCGGGGCCGGCTGATGGCCCTGCTCGGGACCTGGGCGGCCACGGTGACCGACGGGTCGCTGCTGCTGGCGCTGCCGATCGCGGCGATGGCCGGACTGGTGTCCTTCCTCAGCCCGTGCGTGCTGCCCCTCGTGCCCGGCTACGTGTCGTACACCACGGGGCTGGTCGGCGCTGACCTCGGGGAGGCGCGGCGAGGCCGCGTCCTCGTCGGGACGGGCCTGTTCGTCCTGGGCTTCACCGCGGTCTTCGTCTCCTTCGGCGCGCTCTTCGGGGGCCTCGGGTCGTGGCTGCTCGGGCACTCCCTGACGATCCAGCGGGTGCTCGGGGCGCTGACGATCGTCATGGGGCTGGCATTCATGGGCCTGCTCCCCGGGAACACCCGCGAGTGGCGCATCCACCGCGCTCCGGTCCTCGGACTGGCCGGCGCCCCCCTGCTCGGCGTCCTCTTCGGGCTGGGGTGGACCCCGTGCATCGGGCCGACGCTCGCCGCGGTCCAGACCCTGGCGCTCACCGAGGCGTCTGCGGCCAGGGGAGCCCTGCTCACGACCGCGTACTGCCTCGGCCTGGGCCTGCCGTTCGTCGCTGTCGCGCTCGGCCTGCGGCGGGCCGCCGACGGCGTCGGGTGGGTCAAGCGGCACTACCCGGTGGTCATGACCGCGGGGGGGATCCTGCTGGTCACGCTCGGCGTGCTGCTGCTCACCGGCGTCTGGAACCAGTGGTCGATCGAGCTGCGCTCCTGGGTCGCCGCCTACCGGGTGGGGGTCTGAGTGACCGACACGCTGACCGGCACCGAGCCGACCGCGCCCCCGGCCGGCCTGGGTCCGTTGGGCTGGGCGCGCTGGGTGTGGCGGCAGCTCACCTCGATGCGGACCGCGCTGTTCCTGCTGTTCCTCCTCGCCCTCGCCGCGGTCCCCGGCTCGTTGCTGCCGCAACGAGGGACCGACCCGGTCGCGGTCGCCGACTACCTGCGCCGGCACCCGACCCTCGGCCCGATCCTCGACCGCCTGTCCGGCTTCGACGTGTTCGCGGCGCCCTGGTTCGCCGCGATCTACGTGCTGCTGCTCGTCTCCCTCGTCGGGTGCGTCCTGCCCCGGACCCGCCAGCACCTGCGCGCCTCACGTGCACGTCCTCCCGCCGCCCCCCGAAACCTCACCCGCCTGCCCGTGTCCCGTTCCTTCACCGCGCACCGGCCGGCGGAGGAGGTGCTGGAAGCGGCGTACGACGACCTTCGCTCGCACCGGTTCCGGGTCGAGCGCGGCGACGGCTACGTCGCCGCGGAGAAGGGTTTCCTGCGCGAGACCGGCAACCTCGTCTTCCACCTCGCGGTCGTCGCGATCCTCATCGGCGTGGGGGTCGGCTCGTCGTGGGGCTTCAAGGGCACGCGCATCCTGGTGGAGGGCGACGGCTTCTCCGACACACTGACCCAGTACGACGGCTTCACCGCCGGGCGCTTCACCAATGCTGACGACCTGCCGCCGTTCTCGCTCACCCTGAAGCGCTTCGACGCCACCTACCAGACCGCTGGCGACCAGCGAGGGGCGGCGCGCAGCTTCGCGGCGACCGTGCAGGTCATCGACCATCCGGGTGCGCAGCCGCGCACCGCGACCATCCGGGTCAACAGCCCCTTGCACGTCGCCGGGACGAAGATCTTCCTCGTCGGCCACGGGTACGCACCCCGGTTCACGGTGCGCGACGGGCGCGGCGACGTCGTCTGGTCCGGCCCGATCGTCACCTTGCCCCAGGACCCGGTGAACCTGGCGTCGACCGGGGTGCTCAAGGTGTCCGGGGCCAGGCCGACCCAGCTCGGCTTCGTCGTCGACTTCTTCCCGACAGCCGCGACCGCCTCGGACGGCCGGCTGGTGTCCGCCTTCCCCGCCGCGGTGTCTCCCGCGGTGAACCTCGGCGGCTGGACCGGCGACCTCGGGCTCGACGTGCCCCAGTCGGTGTACCGGCTGGACACCTCGAGGATGACCTTGGTCGGGCGGTCGTCGCTTCGCGTCGGCTCGAGCTGGACGCTCCCGGACGGCGCGGGGACGATCACCTTCGACGGAGTCGACCAGTGGGTCAACCTGCAGGTGTCCCACGACCCGGGGAAGGGCCTCGCGCTCGTGGCGGCGATCGCGGCCATCGTCGGGCTGCTGCTGTCCCTGCTGGTACGCCGTCGCCGGGTCTGGGTCCGCGCGTCGAGCGGAACCGACGGGCGTACCGTGGTGGCCGTCGCCGGGTTGTCGCGAACCGAGAACGGCGGCGTGGAACGCGACGTGGACGAGCTGGCCCGCCTGCTGGGCGCGCCGCCGGACCCCCCGGAGGGATGAGCGTGGCGATCGACGAGGGCCTCGCCCGGGTCAGCCTCGAGCTGGTCTACGGGTCCATCGGCATGTACACGCTGGCCATGGGTGCCTACGCGGTCGCCGCCGCGCAGGCCGTCCGCGCGCCGGCCCCGGCCGAGCAGGAGGACGTGGCCGAGGTCGCCCACCGGCCGGCGCTGGTGGCCACGCCGGTCGCCGTGGCCGGCGACGAGCCGCTGATCGTCGGCCAGGTGGCACGGGGCGGCGAGGCCCGCGCCATCAGCGCCCCGACCGAGGGTGCTTCCTGGCGCAAGGCGGCGGGCATCGGGACCTCGCTCAGCGTCCTCGCCGACGCCCTGCTGCTCGCCGCCATCATCACGCGCGGTCTCGCAGCCGGCCGCCCCCCGTGGGGCAACATGTACGAGTTCTCTCTCGTCGGCTGCTTCGTCATCGGGACCGCGTTCCTGGGCTTCGCGCTCACCGACCGGCGCCGCCAGCTGCTGGGCATCTTCGTCATCCCGCTCGTCCTGCTCGCGCTCGGCCTCGGGGTCACGGTGCTGTACGTCGATGCCGAGGCGCTGCTCCCCGCGCTGCACTCCTCGTGGCTGGTCATCCACGTGACGGCGGCGATCGTGTCGAGTGGCGCCTTCTGCTTCGCCGGCGTGATCTCTGCGGTCTACCTGGTCCAGGAGCGGGCGGAGCGGGTCGCACCCGGCGGCCGACTGGCCCGCCTGCTCCCGCCGTCGCGAGCCCTGGACACCCTCAGCTACCGCGTCATCGCGTTCACCTTCCCGCTGTGGACCTTCGCGATCATCGCCGGAGCCATCTGGGCGGAGAACGCCTGGGGCCGCTACTGGGGCTGGGACCCCAAGGAGACCTGGGCCTTCATCACGTGGGTGATCTACGCCGCTTACCTGCACGCCCGCGCGACGGCCGGCTGGAGGGGCCGGGGCGCGGCCTTCATCTCCCTCGCCGGCTTCGCGGCGATGACCTTCAACCTGTTCGGGGTGAACCTGTTCATCACCGGTCTGCACTCCTACGCAGGGGTCTGATGCGCCAGTTCTGGACCTACACCCTCGCGCGCCTCGGCCTGGTCGCCGTCGTGGCCGGGCTGCTCTGGCTGGTCGGGCTGCGCGGCCCCGTCCTCCTCGTGCTCGCCTTCGTCGTCTCGGGTCTGGTGTCCTACGTGATCCTGCGCCGGCAGCGGGGCGCGCTCGCCGAGACCGTCGATGCGCGTGCCCGGCGCATCCGCGAGCGGATGGCCGAGGCGGAGGCCGCGGAGGATGCGGCTGACGAGGCGATGCGAACCCAGCGCCCGCCCGCCGAGGGTGGTCCGCAGCCGGGGGTCAGCCGCTGAGGGCGAGCCCCACCAGCAGGCCCAGCGCATAGGCCAGCTCGGTCCGCCCGGTCGCCTGGAGCACGGGGATGAGGTCGCGTCCGGCTGCGCCGCGCAGCACGGGTCGTACCGCACCCACGGCCAGGGGGAGCGCGCCCAGGGCCAGCAGCGCCCAGGGGGCGCCGGCCAGCGCGAGGACCACGGGGCCCAGGAACGGCAGCCCGACCGCGGCGGCGTACACCACCCGGGTGCGCGGGTCCCCCAGGCGCACGGCGAGCGTGCGCTTGCCCGCCGCCTCGTCGGTCGGGACGTCGCGCAGGTTGTTGGCGAGCAGGATCGCGCAGGCGAGCAGCCCGACGCCGATGCCACAGAGCACGGAGGCGCCGGTCACCCGCAGGACCTGGACGTAGGTGGTGCCGCAGACCGCGACCAGCCCGAAGAACACGAAGACGAAGGCCTCGCCGAGCCCGGCGTAGCCGTAGGGGCGGGGCCCGCCCGTGTAACCCCAGGCGGCGAGGATCGCGGCCAGGCCGACGCCGACCAGCCACCAGCTGGTCATGGCAGCGAGGACCAGCCCGGCCAGGCCCGCGACCGCGAAGCTGCCCAGCGCGGCCCGGCGCACCGCCCCGGGAGCGGCCGCGCCGGACCCGACGAGGCGCAGCGGGCCCACCCGGACGTCGTCGGTCCCGCGGACCCCGTCGCTGTAGTCGTTGGCGAAGTTCACGCCGACCTGCAGGGCGAGGGCCACCACCAGGGCCAGCACGGCCCGTCCGGGGCGGACCGAGTCGAGAAGCGCCGCGGCGCCCGTCCCCGCGAGGACCGGGGACACCGCGGCGGGCAGCGTGCGCGGGCGGGCGCCCTCGATCCATTGCGCGGCGGTCGCCATCAGCCGTCCTGCCCCTCGTCACCGGCCGTGATGCGCCGCCGCAGGTAGGAGTCGAACATGGGCACGGTGAAGGCGGTCAGCCCCCGCGCCGGGCTGTGGACGAGCCCCTTGGCGATGAGCGCCGCGCGGCGCGGAGCCGCGGTCTCCACGGAGATCCCGAGCGCCGCTGCGACCTCCCCGGAGCGGTGCGCCCCCGGACCGAGGCCCGCCATGGCGAGCGCGTACGCGCGTTCGCGTTCGGTGAGCCGCTCGTAGCGCACCCGGAAGAAGCTGCGGTCCAGGTCCGCCACCACCTCCGTCTCGACAGCGGTCACATCCGCGAGCGTGACCGGGGAACGGCGGGCCGCGTTCCACAGGTGGTAGCCCCACTCCTGCAGGAAGTACGGGTAGCCGGAGGTCCGCTCCACCACGCGGGCGATCGCGTCGTCGGTGAACGCCAGGCCCTGACGAAGCGCCGGGACCGCGATGGCCGCGGCCGCGTCGGCGTCCGACAGCCGCCCGATCTCGGTGACGTCGAACGCGCGCTCCGCGTAGGAGCGGCTCGCGGCCAGCAGCGCGGGGAGCTGGGGAAGCCCCGCCCCCACCAGCACGAGCGGCAGCGAGCGCTGCACGCTCCGGTGCACCGCGCTCACCAGCGCGGCCACCTGCTCCTGGCTCAGCGCCTGCATCTCGTCGATGACGATCAGCACCGACAGGTCCACCTCGCGCGCGGCGTCTCCGACCGCCTCGAAGAGGTCCACCACGTCGTCGGCCAGCACTCCCGAGTCAGCGACCCCGCGCAGCGCGTCGACGTCCAGCGAGATCGCCGAGCCATCCGGCAGGTGCACGGAGAACCCCTTGAGCGCGCGAAGCCCGCGCAGCACGGCGGCGCTCGGCTTGTGCCGGTCGAAGCGCAGCAGGATGCGGCGCAGCCGCTGGGCCAGCTGGGCGGAGAAGTCGGCGGAGTCGCCGGCCTCGATGTGGCCGACCGAGGCGCCCTCGTCCTCGGCGATCTCCGCGAACCGGTTGAGCAGGACCGTCTTGCCGACGCCGCGAAGACCGACCAGCAGCAGGCTCTTCCCGGGCCGCCCGGCCATCGCCCGGCGCAGCGTCACGCCGAAGGCGTCGATGAGCCGGTCCCGTCCGACCAGCTCGGGCGGGGGGGCGCCGGCCCCGGGCCGGAACGGGTTGAGCAGCTCATCCATGACGGACCTCGACGCTAGTGGCGTCTTAGACAGGTCCGGGGTAAGACGCGTCGAGGGCGGCCAGCCCGGCGCGGTCGAGCTTCCCGGACGCCAGCACCGGGAGCTCGGCGACCGGGTGCACCCGCCGCGGCGTGGCGACCGGGCCGAGCCGGTCGCGGACGAACCCCCGCAGGTCCTCCACCGCGGGCGGCGCATCAGGGTCGGCCGGGACGACGAAGGCCACGACCGACTCCCCCCACTCACGGTCGGGCACGCCGACGACGGCAGCCGCGGTGACCCCCGGTGCGTCGAGCAAGGTCGCGGCCACGAGCGGCGCGGCCACCTTCTCCCCGCCAGTGAGGATGACGTCGTCCGCGCGTCCCAGCAGCCGGAGCCGCCCGTCCTCCCATCGCCCCAGGTCCGGGGTGAGCAGCCGGCCCCCGACGAGCACCTGCTCGGTGAGGTCGGGTCGGAGCCGGTACCCGCTGAACAGGGTCGGGCCGGCGATGGACACCCGCCCGCCGGCCAGCGTGACGTCGACGTCGCGGATGGGGACGCCGTCGTAGGCGTACCCGCCGCACGTCTCCGACATGCCGTAGGACTCGAGGACCTGCACCCCGCTCGAGCGCAGCCCGTCCAGGAGTCCCGCCGGCGCGGCCGCCGCGCCGACGAGCACCCCGTCGTAGGCCGCCAGGACCTCGCCGCGGCCGGCATCGACGAGGCGGGTGACCTGGGTGGGGACGAGGGACACCAGGAGCGGCAGCCCAAGGGCGTCCGCGCGTCGGCGGGCGAGAGTCGTCGTCTCGGTGAAGTCCTGGGCGCCGAAGGGTCTCGTGAGGTCCATCGGGTGGACGGGTACGCCCCCCCGGAGCGCACGTACCACGACCTGCAGGCCTCCCGCGTGCCAGGCCGGCAGTGCCAGCACCCAGAGCCCCGGACCGCCGATGCGCTCGTCCTGGCGAAGCGCGGCGGCCCCCATCGCGACGGCGCTGAGCAGCACGCCCTTCGGCGGGCCCGTCGAGCCGCCGGTCGCCAGCACGACCGCCACCCCGTCCACCTCGACGGGCCGGTCGGGGCGCAGCGCCTCGAGCACCTGATCGCGTCTCGGGTCGGGCGGGGGCGGCACCGGAAGGACCGGGGGTGCGCTCGCGTCGAGCGCGGCGCGCAGGGCCGGGGCGAGGGCATCGAGCACCTCAGGTCCGGCCGGGACGTCGACGACCAGCGGGTGCACGCTCCCCCCTCACCCACCCGAGCCGAGTGCCGCCCGGGAATCTCGCGCCCAAGGCCCGGATTCGTGCATCGCCGGGCCGCCACCCCATGGTGTGGGCGGGCTAATCTTCGTGCATGCCCAGGGCCCAACGGCGGGCGGGCGCACGGCGTGCGACCCAGGCAGACGTCGCACGCCTCGCTGGAGTCTCGTCCGCGACGGTGTCCTTCGTGCTGAACGAGACGAGCGGCCAGTCGATCAGCGCGGAGACTCGCCAGCGCGTCCTCAACGCCGTTGCCCAGCTCGACTACCGCCCGAACCGGACGGCGCAAGGCCTGCGCACAGGGCGGACCGCCACCATCGGGTTCATCACCCAGGACGTCGACTTCGGCGCCTTCGCCGGCTCGACGATCGTCGGGGCGCACGAGGCGGCGATCCGCCACGGCAGCCTGCTGCTCATCATGAACACCTCACGTGACGCGAGGTTCGTCTGGGCGTCCATCAACGACCTGCTCGACAGACAGGTCGATGCGCTCATCCTCGCCGTCGCGGGGACCAAGCGGGTCGAGCTGCCTGACAGCGTGCGCTCTGTGCCTACGGTCCTCGTCAACTGCTTCGCGAGCCGCTCGTCGAAGCCCGCCGTCCTGCCCGACGAGGTGCGCGGCGGGCGTGACGTGACCCAGGTCCTGCTCGACCACGGCCACCGTGACATCGCCTACCTGACCGGCGTGAACGCCGCGTGGGCCACGAGGGCGAGGCTGCGCGGCTTCCGCCAGGCAATCGTGGCGGCGGGACTCGACCCGGCGCGCCAGACGACCCTCGCTGGCAACTACAAGGTCGACTCCGGCTACGAGCTCACCCGCCAGCTCCTGGCGAGGAAACCCCGGCCGACGGCGGTGATGTGCGGCAACGACCGGATGGCCGTCGGTGCGCTCGTCGCGATCCTCGAAGCCGGTCTGCGGGTGCCCGAGGACATCTCCCTCATGGGCTACGACGACCAGCACGGCCTGTCGTCGGACATCCACCCGGGTCTGTCGACGGTGCGCCTGCCCTATCACGCCATGGGCCGATGGGCCGCCGAGCAGATCTTCGCGGGCGCCCTGGAGGAGCTGCCCGCGAGGACGTACGTGCCTTGTCCCCTGGTCCTGAGAGAGTCCGTCGCCGCCCCCTCGTCGCGGCTGCGCTCCGCCTGATCGGTGCAACTTCTCGAAACGGATGCGAGTCGGCCCGGGAGGACTTAGGTTGCACGTTGGTAACCGAGGGATCCCCGACGGACAGAGGGGGTAACAGGCTGGTAACAGGTCCTTGACACCGGTCCGCCCAGGGACGACGGTCAACTTATTCGTGTTAGTACCGTGACCCCCCGGGCGCCCGTCAGGGCAGGTACGACCCCAAGGCTCGGGCCACGGACACAGTGGAACAGGAGTCGCACATGCGAGGTCCCACCCTCTACAAGGCGGTCGTAGCCGCAGGCGCCGTGGCGCTGCTGGCAGCCGCCTGCTCCAGCTCAAGCTCGGGAGGTGGCGGCAGCAGCGCTGCCGCGAGTACCGGCGGTGGCAGCACCCCGGCGAGCTCCACGGGCTCCTCGACGCAGAACTTCGGTGGCAAGACCATCAACATCTGGACCTCGATGGACAAGCCGGTCTACGAGGGTCTTGCTGCCGAGCTCGCCCCGAAGGCCAAGGCGCTCGGGATCAACGTCAAGTGGACGCAGGTCAGCAACATCAACCAGATCCTGCCGACGAAGGCGGCCGCCGGCGCCCTGCCCGACATCGCCACCGTCCCACAGCCGGGTGTCCTGGAGTCGCTGCTCAAGTACGCGACGCCGCTGAACAACATCGTCGACGTCAACGCCCTCCAGCAGAGCATGATCCCCGGAGTGCTCGACACCGCCACGTTCAACGGCAAGCTCTACGGCGTCCTCATCAGCGCCAACGTCAAGGGCCTGGTCTTCTATCCGAAGGCGGCGTTCACCGCCAAGGGCTACACGGTCCCGACGACGCTCGCCGAACTCGAGACCCTGACTAACAAGATCAAGTCCGATGGACACACCCCCTGGTGCGCCGGTATCGGGTCCGGGGCGGCCACTGGCTGGCCGATGACGGACTGGATCGAGGAGCTCGTCCTCAAGCAGGACGGCATCCAGACCTACAACGACTGGATCACGCACAAGGTCAAGTTCAACTCGCCGCAGATCACCAATGCTGCCAACGAGGTGTCGAAGCTCCTGTTCACCCAGGGCAACGTCAACGGCGGCCAGAAGGCCATCGCGAGCACCAACTTCCAGACCGCCGACAACCCGATGTTCAACCAGAGCCCTGGCTGCTACCTGTTCATGCAGGGGAGCTTCATCACGGCCTTCTTCCCGACCAAGGACCAGCAGAACAACCCGCTGAAGTACGTGGGCGTGTTCGGCTTCCCGCCCGTCACGGCCGGTGGCAACAACCCGATCGAGGGTGGCGGCGACACCGCCTCCATCTACAAGGACAGCCCTGCCGCTGAGGCAGTCATGAAGCTCCTTGCGGAGACCGACCTCGGCACCGTCGCCGCCGGCAACGGGTCGAGCTTCCTCTCCCCGCACAAGGACTTCCCGCTGTCCGCCTACAAGTCCGCGTTCACGCAGGTCGTGGCCAAGATCGCCTACGCCGCCAACGGCTTCGGCTTCGACGCCTCCGACTCGATGCCAGGTGCCGTCGGCGCCGGGACGTTCTGGAAGCAGATGACGTCCTGGACGGCCGGGCAGACCAGCCTGACGAGCGCTCTGAAAGCCATCGACGCCAGCTGGCCGGCATCCAGCTGACGTGAGCACAACGGGTGCGTGGCCCGCGACCTGCGGGCCACGCACCCGGCCCACACATCGTTGCCGTCAGTACCCGAACCCATGAAGGAAGGCCGAGGCCAGTGCTCTTCACGCTCCTCGCAGCCGGCACGGGTGCCAAGGCCGGGCAGGCGGTCGTCACCGTCATGCTCGGCCTCGCGGCCGCGCTGGCCCTCTACTGGGTGCTCAACAAGGTCGTCGAGCTGCTACCGGGCGTGTGGGAGGACCGGACCAAGCCGTACGCCTACATCCTCCCGGCGTTCCTGGCGATCACCGTCTACCTCATCTACCCCGCGATCCGCACCATCTTCCTGAGCTTCAAGAACGCCGACAGCACGAAGTTCATCGGGTTCAAGAACTACTCGCAGCTGCTCACGTCCCACGACTTCCAGCAGGCGCTGCTCAACACGCTGCTGTGGATCATCATCGTCCCGGCGATGAGCATCATCCTCGGGCTGATCGTGGCGGTCCTCGCTGACCGGCTGAGCCCCAACTCGGAGAAGCTCTCCAAGACCATCATCTTCCTGCCCATGGCGATCAGTGCCGTGGGTGCCTCGACCGTCTGGGCCTTCGTCTACGCCTACGAAGCTCCGGGGCAGGTGCAGATCGGCATCCAGAACGCGCTCTGGACCGCGCTCGGCAACAAGCCTGTCGCCTGGCTGTCAGTGCAGACGCTGCACTTCAACAGCCTGCTGCTCATGGTCATGATGCTGTGGCTGCAGGTCGGCTTCTCGATGGTCCTGCTCTCGGCGGCGATCAAGGCGGTCCCGGTCGACACGCTCGAGGCCGCCCGCATCGACGGGGCCAACGAGCGCCAGATCTTCGGGCGGGTCGTGATCCCGCAGATCATGCCGACGATCATCACGGTGCTGGTGACCGTGGTCATCACGGTCATGAAGGTCTTCGACGTCGTCTACGTCATGACCAACGGCAACTACAACACCAACGTGATCGGGCTCGAATTCTTCAACGAGCTGTTCACCGATCTGAACAACGGCTACGCGGCAGCGATCGTCGTCATGCTGATGGTCGCCGTCATCCCGCTCATGATCTACCAGGTGCGTCAGTTCAGGGCTCAGGAGGCTGCACGATGACCGCGACGGTCGCCCCGCCGGTAGAGGCCGCACCCAAGGTCAGGCGCAAGAAGTCCGGCGCCGCCGAGGGCGGCGCCGGGAGGGCCGGGTGGTTCGTCAAGGGCTCGATCATCCTCATCTGCTTCCTGTGGATCGTGCCCGCCATCGGCATCATCGTCACCTCCTTCCGGCCGACCGAGGACATCAACGACTCCGGCTGGTGGCAGGTGTTCATCCACCCGGCCAAGTACCTCACCGACCTGACGACGCAGAACTACTCCGACGCGATCCACCAGGCCAACATCGGCCAGGGTCTGTTGAACAGCGCGGCCATCGCGCTGCCGGCGACGTTCATCCCGATCCTCATCGCGGCGTTCGCGGCCTACGCGTTCACCTTCATGAGGTTCCCGGGCCGCGACGTGCTCTTCATCATCATCGTCAGCATGCTCGTGGTCCCGAACTACGTGGCGTTCGTCCCGATCCTGAAGCTCTACAGCACGCTGCACCTCGCCGGGCACTTCCCGGCCGCGTGGCTGGCCCACATCGGGTTCGGCATGTCCCTGGCCATCTTCATCCTGCGCAACTACATGGCCACGCTGCCCAAGGAGGTCATCGAGTCGGCCAAGGTCGACGGTGCCTCGCACTTCACGACGTTCTGGCGGCTCATCCTCCCGATGTCGGTCCCCGCGCTGGCGGCCTTCGCCATCTTCCAGTTCCTCTGGACGTGGAACGACCTGCTGGTCGCGCTGGTCTTCATCGGCCCCGGCGACAACCAGCCGGTGACCATCGCCGTGGCCAACCTGCTGGGACAGCAGGGAGCAGGCTGGCAGCTCGTGACGGCCGGCGGCATGCTCTCGATGATCATCCCGATCATCGTGTTCATGTCGATGCAGCGCTTCTTCATCCGCGGCCTGACCGCGGGCTCGGTGAAGGGATGAGGTGCCGGACAGACCCGATGTGACGGGGCGGCCCAGGGCCACCCCCAAGCAGGTGCGGCGGTGGGGCATCAGGCTCGTCGCGTTCCTGGTCCTGGGCCTTCTCGCGCTGCTCATCTCCGCCGTGCAGGGCTTCTACACGGTGCTGTCGTTCACGATGCTGGTCGTCGGCCTGGGCGGCGCCGCCGTGTGCACCGCACTAGGTCTCAAGACGCTCTACGACATCCCCCCGGACCAGCGCGCCCGGGGACGTCCGCGAGACCTGTGAGCGGTGGCAGGGAGATGGCGGACGAGCTGCAGACCCTCGACGTGGTCGAGGCCCCCCACGGGCGACCCCCGCGGCGCCGCGAGCGCGTGCTGGCGGGGGCCCTGGTCGTGGTGGGCCTCCTCGGGCTGGCGGTACCCGTCGTCAACGCCCACCTCGAGCGGCAGGAGTACGCCTCGCTCGTCGCGTGCGTCCGGCAGGGCCAGGCGGCCGTCTCCGACGCCGAGACCCGGCTGTCGGCGATACGCGACTACGTCGCGCCGGCATTGTTCTCCGTGAACTCCGACCGGGTCCGCCAGGGCATGCTCGACCTGGTGTCCTCGAGCGCGCGATCGGTGCGGCCCGCCGTCAGCGAGGCGCTCGCCTCCTGTCGCGCCGTCCCCGCGCGGCGCTGGCACCACGGGATCGCGTCAGCGAGGGCGACGTACATCTCCTATCTCGCGGCCCACGATGCCTTCTACGCCGTCGCTGAGAATGACGGCTCCGCCGCCTTCGGCCGAGTCGTCGCACCATCGCCGGGCCTGGTGCGGCAGCGGGTCCTCGCCGCGGCGCCGACCACGGGCGCACGCGCCGCCGCACGCGCGGCGCTGGATGCTCAGTAGGCCCAGGGGTACGGCGACCAGTCAGGCGCGCGCCGCTCCAGGAACGCGTCGCGGCCCTCGACGGCCTCGTCCGTGGCGTAGGCCAGCCGAGTGGCCTCGCCGGCGAAGACCTGCTGACCCATGAGGCCGTCGTCGACGAGGTTGAAGGCGAACTTCAGCATCCGCTGGGCCGTCGGCGACTTGCCGTTGACCTCGTCGGCGACCTGCAGGGCGACGGTCTCGAGGTCGGCGTGGTCGGCCACGATGTTCACCGCGCCCATGGCGTGCATCTGCTCGGCGTCATAGGTGCGCCCGAGGAAGAAGATCTCTCGGGCGCGCTTCTGGCCGACCATGCGCGCGAGGTACGCCGATCCATACCCTCCGTCGAAGGAGCCGACGTCAGCGTCGGTCTGCCGGAAGCGCGCGTGCTGGCGGGAGGCGATCGTGAGGTCGCACACGACGTGCAGGCTGTGGCCTCCGCCGGCCGCCCAGCCGGGGACGACGGCGACGACGACCTTCGGCATGGTGCGGATGAGGCGCTGCACCTCGAGGATGTGCAGGCGCCCGGCGCGAGCGGGGTCGACGCTCCCGGCGTCCTCGCCCGCCGCGTACCGGTAGCCGTCGCGCCCGCGGATGCGCTGGTCGCCGCCCGAGCAGAAGGCCCAGCCGCCGTCCTTGGGCGAGGGCCCGTTGCCGGTGAGGAGCACGCACCCGACGGTGGAGGTCGTCCGGGCGTGGTCGAGGACGCGGTAGAGCTCGTCGACGGTGTGCGGACGGAACGCGTTGCGCACCTCGGGCCGGTCGAACGCGACCCGGACGGTGCCCCGGTCGGCGCCGTCGACGTGGTGGCGGTGGTAGGTCACGTCGGTGAGGTCGTCGAAGCCCTCGACGGGACGCCAAACGGAGGGGTCGAAGGTCTCGCTGACGCGGGGCTCGGGCACGTCCGCGAGGATAGGCGCCGTGCCGCGCGTCTGGTCGATCCCCATGCGTACGCGCTTTCGCGGCGTCACGCGTCGCGAGGGGATGCTCATCCTCGGTGCGGCGGGCTGGGGAGAGTTCTCGCCCTTCCTCGACTACGACGTACCCGCGTGCGTGCCCTGGCTGCGGGCGACGCTGGAGGCGGCAGAGCAGGGCTGGCCCGATCCGGTACGCACCAGGGTCGCGGTCAACGTGACCGTCCCGGCCGTGGGTCCGGAGATGGCTACGGAGGTCGTCCTGGCTTCCGGTGGCTGCGCCACCGCGAAGGTCAAGGTCGCCGAGCATGGACAGAGCGAGTCGGACGATCTCGCCAGGCTCGAGGCCGTGCGCGCGGCACTGGGACCGACGGGCCGAATCCGGATCGACGTCAACGGCCGGTGGGACGTCGACACCGCTGTCGCTCGGCTGCCGCGCTACGACCGCGCCGCGAACGGGCTGGAGTACGTCGAGCAGCCCTGCGCCACTGTCGACGAGCTCGCCGAGGTGCGCCGCCGGGTCCACGTCCCCGTCGCCGCGGACGAATCCATCCGGCGAGCAGAGGACCCGTACCGCGTGGTCGAGAGGGACGCGGCCGACGTCGCCGTGCTCAAGGTGCAGCCGCTCGGCGGCGTGCGGGCCTGTCTCGAGATCGCGGAACGGATCGGACTCCCGGTGGTCGTCTCGTCCGCCCTGGAGACGTCGGTGGGTATCGCCGCGGGTGTGGCGCTGGCCGCTTCGCTGCCCGAGCTGCCGTACGCGTGCGGGCTCGCCACCGTGCAGCTGCTCGACCACGACGTGGTCGACGACCCGCTACTCCCCGTCGCTGGGGAGCTGGCGGTACGCCGTCCCATGCCTTCCACGGAGCTGGTCGACGCCTCCGCGGCGGATCCCGAGACGCGGCGCCGCTGGTCGGGCAGGATCGCGGCCGTGCGGGAGCTGTTGTGAACCCCTCGACCGCCCTCGCGACGGTCCTCGTCGACGAGCTCGTCCGAGGCGGGGTGCGCGAAGCCGTTCTCTCGCCGGGCTCGCGCTCCGCGCCGCTCGCGCTCGCGCTGCACGCGGCCGACGCGGACGGGCGGCTGCGCCTCCACGTACGCGTCGACGAGCGGTCGGCCGGCTTCCTCGCCCTGGGGCTGGCCAAGGCGTCCCGCGGGATCTGCGTCCCGGTCGTCACCACCTCGGGCACGGCCGCGGCCAACCTCCACCCGGCGATCCTGGAGGCTTCCCACGCGGGGGTCCCGGTCCTCGCGCTCACCGCCGACCGCCCGCCTGAGCTGCGCGGAGTCGGCGCCAACCAGACGGTCGACCAGATCAAGCTTTTCGGTGACGCGGTCCGGCTCTTCCACGAGGTCGGAGCCCCCGAGCGGCGGGCGGGGCAGAACGCGTACTGGCGAAGCCTGGTCTGCCGGGCGCTCGTGACCGCCATGGGCCATCGCGGTCATCCCGGCCCGGTGCACCTCAACCTCGCCTTCCGCGAACCCCTCGTCCCCGAGGAGGGCGGTGAGCCGTGGCCCGAGGCGCTGGCGGGCAGGGAATGGCCCGGCCCGTGGACGGGCGTCGAGTTCGCGCCCCCGGTCCCGGCGGGCGGCCAGCACTCCTCGGGAGCCGCCACGTTGCTGGTCGTCGGTGACGTCGCGCACTGGGTGGCCGACGCCGCTGTCGTGACGGCGGAGACCTTCGGCTGGCCGATCCTGTCGGAGCCGAGCGGCAACGCCCGCCGCGGGCCCAACGCGATCCGGCTGGGGCACCTCCTGCTCGGCCGTCCGGACCTTCGACCGCGAGCCGTGTACGTCCTCGGGCGTCCGACGCTCACGCGCGGGGTGCTGGCGCTGCTTCGCGACCCTGGCGTCATGGTCGCGGTCGTCGGGCGCGAGCCGATGTGGGCGGACGCGACCGGCCGCGCGGTGAGCGTCCTCGGCGCCCTTCCCTACAAGCTCGGCCACGAGCCCCCGGACACCACGTTCCTCGAGCGGTGGCGGGCGGCCGACGCCGAGCTGGTGGCGAGCACCGACCTGAGCTCGTGGTCCGGCCGGGCCGTCGTCTCGGCCCTCTACGAGGCCCTGCCGCCCGACGCCCTGCTCGTGGCCGGGTCCTCCCTGGCGATCCGGGACCTGCAGTACGCCCCTCCGCGCGACGGCGTGACCGTCCTCGCCAACCGGGGCGCGGCCGGCATCGACGGGACCGTGTCGACCGCGGTGGGCGCCGCACTCGCCTGGCAGCGCGGGGGCGGCGGGCCGGCGTACGCCGTGGTGGGCGACCTGGCCTTCCTGCACGACAGCAACGGGCTCATGGTCGGGCCCGAAGAACCCTTGCCGAGCCTCACGATCGTGGTGGTCAACAACGACGGGGGCGGCATCTTCGCCGGACTGGAGCCCGGACGTCCCGAGCATTCCGGCGCCTTCGAGCGCGTCTTCGCCACGCCGACCGGGGCCGACCTCGCCGCGCTGTGTGCCGCGTCCGGGACGGCGTACACGCGCGTGGCCGACCTCGATGCGCTGAGAGCGGTCGTGCGCGACCCGCGAGCGGGCGTGCACGTGGTGGAGACCCGCGTCACGCGCTGACCGCAGCCCCCACCTCGCTCTGCCCGCCGTCACTTGTGGCGGGATACACGTCATTCACCGGCTCCGGAGTGACGTAGAGCCCGCCACAAGTGGGGGGAAGGAGGGGAGGGGTGAAGCGGGAAACGGTGGGCGGCGGCTCAGCCGAGCGCGTCGCGCATCGCGACGAACTTGGCCTGCGCCTCGGCCAGCTCGGCCTCCGGGTCGGACCCGGCGACGATGCCGCACCCGGCGTACAGCCGCATCGAGGAGCCCTCCACGAGCCCGCACCGCAGCGCGATGCCCAGCTCACCGTCACCGTCGGCGCCGAACCAGCCGACCGGCCCGGCGTAGCGACCCCGTGGCATCCCCTCGATGGCCCGGATCACCGCCATGGCTGCCGCGGTGGGCGTCCCGCAGACCGCGGCCGTGGGGTGCAGCGCCTCGACGAGGTCGAGGACGGAGGTGTTCTCGGTCACGACGCCGGTCACGTCGGTCGCGAGGTGCATCACGTTCGGCAGGTGCAGGACGAAGGGGGCCTCGGGCACGTTCGTTGAGGTGCAGTGGGGCGTCAGCGCGTCCGCGACCGAGCGGACGGCGTACTCGTGCTCCTCCAGGTCCTTGCTCGACCGGGCGAGCGATGCCGCCAGGGCCAGGTCACGCGCGTCGTCGCCCGTACGTCGGATCGTGCCGGCGAGCACCCGAGAGGTGACCAGCCCCCGGCGCAGCCGCACGAGCAGCTCCGGCGTCGCCCCGATGAGGCCGTCGACCGCGAAGGTCCACGCCGCGTCGTGGCGTGCGGCGAGGCGCTGGAGGGGCCAGCGCGGGTCGAACGGTTCGTCGGCGCTCGCCACGAGGTCGCGGGCGAGGACCACCTTGTCGACCTCGCCCGCGCCGATGCGACGTACTGCCTCCGCCACCGTGGCCGCCCACTCCGCTCCGGAGCGGGTCCCGTCCGCGAAGGTCACGCCCACCGGACGCGCCGCGGGCGCTGCCGGCTCGAGGGTCGCCGGGAGCGCGGGGAGGCTGCCGTCGCCGACGGCGGTGACCCAGGTGCGCCCGCCGCTGTGGCCGACGACCACCTGGGGGACGACCACGACCGAGGTCGCGGGGTCCAGCGGGTCGAAGGCGAAGGAGGCGAAGGCCACCAGTCCGCTGCCCGGGAGCCGTACGTCGTCGCGGACCACCGCCCGAGCCGAGATCTGCGCCCACCAGCGGCGGGCCTCGTCGAAGCGGTCGGGGCCGCGGACCTCCAGCCGGGCCGCCTCGCCCCAGGCCACCAGCCCCTCACCACGGCGTACCCAGGCCAGCGCACCCTCGCGCGGGAGCAGGTCGAGCAGGGCGGGCACGTCGGGGAGTGCGGCCGTGCGCACCACGAGGTGCGCCCCGCCGGGGCGGGGCGTCACCTGGGGCGCGAGCGTCACGGCGAAGAGCGTAGGTGCGCGGGGCCCCCACGTCCCGTTGGGGCCCCGCCCGCCCGCGTCGCGCCTCCCTTCCGGCCCGCCCCCGTCAGCAATGAACGCGGCGTCGTTGCACACCGAGCGCAACCACGCGCCGTTCATTGCAACCGGGGAGGGGGTGTCCGCGTCGGTGCCACCGGTGGGGGCGCCACCTGGGGGTGGGGGTGCGGGCGCCAGGTGGGGAGGGTTGGGCCGGACCGAGCGGGTCGGCGCGCGACCTGGGAGGCTGGCCGCCATGGCCCGCGCCCAGCTGGACAAGCAGCCGCACGAGGTGGCGGCCATGTTCGACGGGGTGGCCCGCCGCTACGACCTGACCAACGACGTGCTCTCGATGGGACTGACCCGTTCCTGGCGGCGCGCCGTGGCGGACGCCCTTCGGGTGGCGCCCGGGGAGCGGGTCCTCGATCTCGCGGCGGGGACCGGGAGCAGCAGCCTGCCGTTTCGCGCGGCGGGGGCTTCCGTCGTCGCCTGCGACTTCTCCCTGGGCATGCTCGCGGAGGGGCGCCGTCGCCAGCCCGACGTGGCCTTCGCGGCCGGGGACGCCATGGACCTGCCCTTCCGCGACGAGACCTTCGACGCGGTCACGATCTCCTTCGGCCTGCGCAACGTCCACGACCCGGCCGCGGCGCTGCGCGAGATGCTGCGCGTCACCAGGCGGGGCGGCCGCCTGGTCGTCTGCGAGTTCAGCCACCCCACGTGGGGTCCCTGGCGCACGGTCTACGTCGAGTACCTCATGCGCGCCCTGCCGGCCGTGGCCCGGGCCGTGAGCTCGGCCCCGGACGCCTACGTCTACCTGGCCGAGTCGATCCGGGCCTGGCCGGACCAGGCCGGGCTCGCCGCCGAGTTGGCGGCCGCGGGGTGGGACCGGGTCGCCTGGCGCGACCTCACCGGCGGCATCGTGGCGCTGCACCGGGCGACCCGGCCCCAGTGACCGCCGGGTCGCCGGCGCAGTCGGAGAGCGCCGTGCCGCGGGTACGTCGAGGTCCGGTGCCGGGGCCCTCAGTCAGGCGGGCGGTCGCGGTCGGGCTTGTCTAGGATGAGCGCGGACTTCGTGAAAGCGTTCACGAAGTCGCCCGGAACCCTCGCCGAGGATGCGTCCATGCCCCTGCCCGCAACCGACGCCGACGTCGTCGTCGTCGGCGCCGGACCCGCAGGGTCGGCGACGGCCTACCACCTCGCCCAGAACGGGCTCGACGTCGTGCTGCTCGAGAAGACACAGTTCCCGCGCGAGAAGGTCTGCGGGGACGGGCTCACCCCGCGGGCCGTCAAGCAGCTCGTGGCGATGGGCGTGGACACCAGCGAGCGGGCCGGCTGGCTGCACAACCGGGGCCTACGGATCATCGGTGGCGGGCACCGACTCGAGCTGGAGTGGCCCGAGCTCGCGAGCTATCCGCACCACGGCCTCGTCCGCCCGCGCGCGGACTTCGACGAGCTGCTCGCCCGTCGGGCGCAGAAGGCAGGCGCGCGGCTCCTCGAGCGCACCCCCGTCGTCGGCCCGCTGCGCGACGAGCGCACCGGGCGGGTCGCGGGGGTGCTCGCCAAGGACGACCAGGGCACGAGGCTCGCCTACCGCGCGCCGCTGGTGATCGCGGCCGACGGCAACTCCAGCCGCCTGTCCGTGGCCGCGGGACGCATCAAGCGGGACGACCGGCCGCTCGGTGTCGCCGTACGCACCTACTACCGCACCCCGCGCCACGACGACGAGTGGCTCGAGTCATGGCTGGAGCTGTGGGAGGGGAGCGGGGACGACCGTCGGCTGCTCCCCGGCTACGGCTGGATCTTCGGCATGGGGGACGGCACGGCCAACGTCGGGCTCGGGATCCTCAACACGAGCGCGGCATTCCAGCACGTCGACTACAAGGTGCTCCTCAAGGCCTGGCTCGACCAGACCCCCCAGGCCGACGGGTTCCGGGACGAGAACATGACCCAGCCGGTACGCGGAGCCGCGCTGCCGATGGGGTTCAACCGCGGTCCGCTGTACGCGAAGGGGCTACTGCTGGTCGGTGACGCCGGCGGCATGGTCAACCCGTTCAACGGCGAGGGAATCGCCTATGCGATGGAGTCCGGCGCGGTGGCCGCCGAGGTCGTCGTCCAGGCGCTGGCGCGTCACCGCGCCGAGGAGCGCGAGCGGGTGCTGGAGACGTACCCGCGCGTGCTCAAGGAGTCCTGGGGCGGCTACTACACGCTCGGGCGCTGGTTCGTGAAGGCGATCGGCAACCCCCAGGTCATGCGCATCGCCGCGCAGCGTGGCCTGCACCACACCACCTTGATGCGCTTCGTGCTGAAGCTGCTCGCGAACCTCACCGACGAGCGGGACGGCGACGTGATGGACCGCATCGTCAACGGGCTCTCCCGCCTGGCGCCGGACGCATGAGGGCCACCTGCGGCCCGGGGACGTGCGCCCGTCCGCCCGCCCCTAGGATTGCCGCGTCCTGCCGCCGCGCGACCCAGCCCTCCCAGGGTTCGCGGCTGCCCGTCGATCGAAGGAGGGGGACATGAACGCCGCCGTCCCGCTCATCTTCCTGGCCGCTCTGTCCTTCGGCTTCGGCGCGTTCTCGATCGTCGCCGGCTCGCTCTCCGGGCCCCGGCGCTACAACCGCGCGAAGCTGGACGCCTACGAGTGCGGGATCGAACCCACGCCCCAACCGGTCGGCGGCGGTCGCTTCGCGGTCAAGTACTACCTGACCGCGATGCTGTTCATCGTCTTCGACATCGAGATCGTCTTCCTCTACCCCTGGGCCGTCACCTTCGACGCCCTCGGCTGGTTCGGCCTGGTCGAGATGGTGCTGTTCCTGGCCACGGTCTTCGTGGCTTACGCGTACGTGTGGCGCCGTGGGGGACTCGAGTGGGACTGAGCGCGGCTCGTCCGCGGGGATCCGACGACAGCTGACGGCGAAGGGAGGCGAGAGGCATGGGTATCGAGGAGAAGCTGCCCAGCGGCTTCCTGCTCACGACCGTCGAGCAGTTCGCGGGCTACGCACGCAAGGGCAGCCTGTGGCCCGCGACGTTCGGCCTGGCCTGCTGCGCGATCGAGATGATGGCCGCGGGCGGTGCTCGCTACGACCTGGCCCGCTTCGGGATGGAGGTCTTCCGGGCCTCGCCTCGCCAGGCCGACCTGATGATCGTCGCGGGTCGGGTGAGCCAGAAGATGGCACCTGTGCTGCGCCAGATCTACGACCAGATGCCCGAGCCGAAGTGGGTCATCGCGATGGGCGTCTGCGCGAGCAGCGGCGGGATGTTCAACAACTACGCGATCGTCCAGGGCGTCGACCACGTCGTACCCGTCGACATCTACCTGCCCGGCTGTCCGCCGCGCCCGGAGATGCTCATCGACGCCATCCTCAAGCTGCACGCGAAGATCAGTGACACCAAGCTCGGCAAGAACCGTGAGGCGGAGGTTCGCGAGCTCGAGGCGGCAGCCCTGACCGCACCCGCCACCCACGAGATGCGCGGGCTGCTCCCATGAGCGAGAGCACCGAGCAGACCGAGGTCGTCCCGGCCGGCGTGGCCGCGCTGGAGGTCGTGGACGTCCGCCAGGGGATGTTCCACGGCAGCGGTGACACCTCGGGCTACGGCGGCCTCGTGCGTACCGTCGCGATGCCGGGCGCGACCCCGCGGCCGTACGGCGGCTGGTACGACGAGGCGGCCGACACCCTGACCTCCCTGCTGCCGGACTACGACGCGGCGGTGGAGAAGGTCGTGGTCGAGCACGGCGACCTCACCTTCCACGTCCGCCGTGAGCACCTCGTCGACGTCGCTCGCGCACTGCGGGACGACCCGACGCTCCGCTTCGAGATGTGCGTCGGCGTGAGCGGCGTGCACTACCCCCACGACAGCGGACGCGAGCTGCACGCGATCTACCCGCTTCTCTCGCTCACCCACAACCGGCGGCTGCGCCTCGAGGTGAGCTGTCCGGACGGGGATCCGACCATCCCCTCGCTCATGGGCGTGTACCCCTCGGTGGACTGGCACGAGCGGGAGACCTTCGACTTCTTCGGGATCGTCTTCACGGGACGTCCCGACCTCACGCGCATCCAGATGCCGGACGACTGGCCGGGCCACCCGCAGCGCAAGGACTACCCGCTCGGCGGCATCCCCGTGGAGTACAAGGGGGCAGAGATCCCGCCGCCCGACACGCGGAGGTCGTACTCCTGATGAGCACCAACGTCGAGTTCGAGGGCGCTGCGTCCGAGCAGCCCGGCCCCGACCCGTACGCCGCCGGCGAGCGACGCACGACCGAGGGTCGTGTCTACACCGTCACCGGGCAGGACTGGGACGACGTCGTGTCGGGCGTCTCCGCCAACCGCGACGAGCGAGTGGTCGTGAACATGGGGCCGCAGCACCCGTCCACCCACGGCGTGCTGCGGCTGATCCTCGAGCTGGACGGCGAGACGGTCACCGAGGCGCGGGTGGGCATCGGCTACCTCCACACCGGCATCGAGAAGAACATGGAGTTCCGGACGTGGACGCAAGGCGTCACGTTCGTGACCCGGATGGACTACCTCACCCCGTTCTTCAACGAGACGGCGTACTGCCTGGCCGTCGAGAAGCTGCTCGGCATCACCGACCAGATCCCGGAGCGGGCCTCCGTGATCCGGGTGATGATGATGGAGCTCAACCGGATGTCCTCCCACCTGGTGGCGCTCGCCACGGGTGGGATGGAGCTCGGCGCGCTCACCGCCATGATCTTCGGTTTCCGCGAGCGCGAGACGATCCTCGACCTGTTCGAGCTGATCTCAGGGTTGCGGATGAACTCGGCGTACGTCCGGCCCGGTGGCGTGGCCCAGGACCTGCCTCCCGGCGCCGTCGACGCCGTCGCGGACGCCGTCGTCCTCCTGCGCAAGAACTACCAGGACACGGCCTCGCTCCTGGTCGACAACGGGATCTGGATGGCGCGCACGCAGGACGTGGGCTACCTCGACCTGTCCGGATGCATGGCGCTGGGCATCACCGGCCCGATGCTGCGGGCGACCGGCCTGCCGTGGGACCTGCGCAAGTCGCAGCCGTACTGCGGTTACGAGAACTACGAGTTCGACGTACCCGTCCGCGACACGTGTGATGCCTACGGACGCTTCCTCATCCGCATCGCCGAGCTCGGCGAGTCGCTCAAGATCGTGGAGCAGTGCCTCGACAAGCTGCGCCCGGGGCCGGTCATGGTCGAGGACCGCAAGATCGGCTGGCCGGCGCAGCTGGCCCTGGGCGGCGACGGCCTGGGCAACAGCCTCGACCACATCCGCCACATCATGGGCGAGTCCATGGAGGCGCTCATCCACCACTTCAAGCTGGTCACAGAGGGCTTCTCGGTGCCCGCGGGGCAGGCCTATGTGGCCGTGGAGTCCCCGCGCGGGGAGCTGGGGTGCCACGTCGTCAGCGACGGCGGCACGCGCCCCTACCGGGTCCACTTCCGCGACCCCTCGTTCACGAACCTGCAGTCGACGGCGGCGGTGTGCGAGGGGGGCCAGGTCGCTGACGTCATCGCGGCCGTCGCCTCGATCGACCCGGTGATGGGTGGGGTGGACCGCTGACATGCCTCTGACGTCGCAGACCCGTGAGCAGATGCTCGAGATCGTGGCCCGCTACCCCCATCCGCGCTCCGCCCTTCTCCCGATGCTCCACCTGGTCCAGGCGGAGGAGGGTTACGTGAGCACGGATGGCATCGCTCTGTGCGCTGACGTCCTGGACGTGACCACCGCCGAGGTCGCCGCAGTGGCCACCTTCTACTCGATGTACAAACGCCGGCCAGTGGGGGACTACCACGTCGGGGTGTGCACGAACACGCTGTGCGCGGTCATGGGCGGCGACGCGATCTTCGCAGCGTTGAAGGAGCACCTCGAGGTCGGTAACGACGAGACCACGCCGGACGGTCGGATCACCCTCGAGCACGTCGAGTGCAACGCGGCGTGCGACTTCGCGCCGGTGGTGATGGTCAACTGGGAGTTCGTCGACAACGCCACGGTCGAGTCAGCCAAGGCTCTCGTCGACGACATCCGCGCCGGGAAGGAGGTCCGCTCCACCCGCGGACCCGCGGTGCGCACCTTCCGTGAGGTGGAACGGGTCCTCGCGGGGTATCCGGACGGGCTCGCCGACGAGGGTGTCGCGGCCGGTCCCGCGAGCCTGGCCGGGCTCGCCCTGGCCAAGGAGCTCGGGCACGTCGCGCCGGAGCCGGGCGCGTCGCCCGCGAAGGAGGGCTGAGGCGTGCAGCTGACCCCTGTGCTCTCCGCGCACTGGGACGAGCCCGATTCCTGGACGCTCGCCGCCTACCGCCGTCACGGCGGGTACGAGGCGCTGCGCAAGGCCCTCGGCATGCACCCCGACGAGATCATCCAGCTCGTCAAGGACTCCGGTCTGCGCGGCCGCGGTGGTGCCGGCTTCCCGACTGGGATGAAGTGGGGGTTCATCCCGCAAGGCGACGGCAAGCCCCACTACCTCGTGGTCAACGCCGACGAGTCCGAGCCGGGCACGTGCAAGGACATGCCGCTGCTCATGGCCAACCCGCACGCCCTCGTCGAGGGAGTGGTCATCGCCTCGTACGCCATCCGTGCGCGGCACGCGTTCATCTACGTCCGCGGCGAGGTGGTGCACATCGTCCGCCGCGTCCAGCAGGCGGTCGCCGACGCGCAGACTGCCGGATTCCTGGGCACGGACGTGCTCGGGTCCGGATACGACCTCGACATCACCGTGCACGCGGGGGCCGGCGCCTACATCTGCGGTGAGGAGACCGCCCTCCTCGACTCCCTCGAGGGCCGCCGCGGGCAGCCGCGCCTGCGCCCGCCGTTCCCGGCCATCGCCGGCCTGTACGCCAGCCCGACGGTCGTGAACAACGTCGAGTCGATCGCGAGCGTGCCGTCGATCGTCGCCAACGGCGCCGAGTGGTTCAAGAGCATGGGGACGGAGAAGTCCGCGGGGTACACGCTCTACTCGCTGTCCGGGCACGTGCAGCGGCCGGGGCAGTACGAAGCCCCGCTCGGCGTCACCCTGCGGGAGCTGCTGGACCTCGCGGGGGGCGTCCGCGAGGGACACGAGCTGAAGTTCTGGACCCCGGGTGGGTCCTCCACGCCGCTCCTGACGGCAGCGCACCTCGATGTCCCCCTCGACTACGAGGCAGTCGCCGCTGCCGGGTCCATGCTGGGCACGAAAGCGCTGCAGATCTTCGACGAGACCACCTCGGTCGTGCGCTGCGTCCTGCGCTGGACGGAGTTCTACAAGCACGAGTCGTGCGGCAAGTGCACGCCGTGTCGCGAAGGCACGTACTGGCTGGTGGACGTGCTCCGCCGCCTCGAGGCGGGCCAGGGCCACGAGGGAGACATCGAGCTGCTGCTGGACCTCTGCGACAACATTCTCGGAAAGGCGTTCTGCGCGCTCGGCGACGGTGCGACCAGCCCGATCACCTCCGCCATCGAGTTCTTCCGGGACGAGTTCGAGGCCGGGATGCACACGCCGGCCTGGGAGCTGTTCCCCTATGAGGCCGCCACCCTCTTCGCGGGAGCTCACGCCTGATGACCGTGACCACGACTGGTGGAGGTGTGCCAGTGGCCGCCGCCGACCTCGTCACCGTGACCATCGACGGGATCGAGACCTCCGTGCCCAAGGGCACGCTGGTCATCCGCGCAGCCGAGCAGATCGGGCTGGCCATCCCCCGCTTCTGCGACCATCCGCTGCTGGACCCCGTGGGCGCGTGCCGGCAGTGCCTGGTGGAGGTCGAGGGTCAGCGCAAGCCCCTCGCGTCGTGCACCACGACCGTCACCGACGGGATGGTGGTCCGCACCCAGCTCACGTCGGCCGCGGCGGACAAGGCGCAGCAGGGCGTGATGGAGCTGCTGCTCATCAACCATCCCCTCGACTGCCCGATCTGCGACAAGGGCGGGGAGTGCCCGCTGCAGAACCAGGCGATGTCCAACGGGCGCGGCGAGTCCCGCTTCGACGGACCCAAACGGACCTTCCCCAAGCCGCTGCCCATCTCCTCGCAGGTCCTGCTGGACCGGGAGCGCTGCATCTCGTGCGCCCGGTGCACGCGATTCTCGGCGCAGATCGCCGGCGACCCCTTCATCGAGCTGCTCGAGCGGGGTGCCGACCAGCAGGTCGGCACCGCCGAGGGCGCGCCGTTCGCGTCCTACTTCTCCGGCAACACGGTGCAGATCTGCCCGGTGGGGGCGCTGACTGGGGCGGCGTACCGCTTCCGCTCCCGCCCGTTCGACCTGGTGTCCGCGCACAGCGTCTGCGAGCACTGCGCCTCGGGCTGCGCCCTGCGTACGGACCACCGCCGCGGCGTGGTCCTGCGCCGGATGGCGGCCAACGACCCTGACGTCAACGAGGAGTGGAACTGCGACAAGGGCCGGTGGGCGTTCACCTATGCCGACGAGCAGTACCGCCTCGCCGCTCCACTCGTCCGTGACGAGTCCGGGTCACTGGTGGAGACGTCCTGGCCCGACGCGCTGGACGTCGCGGCCCGCGGCCTCGCCGCTGCCAGGGACGCCGGCGGTGTCGGCCTCCTGCCCGGCGGGCGGGTCAGCCTCGAGGACGCCTACGCGTGGTCGAAGTTCGCCCGGGTCGTCCTGGGCACCAACGACGTGGACTTCCGTGCCCGTGCGCACTCCGCCGAGGAGGCCGACTTCCTCGCGGCGCACGTCGCCGGACGTGGTGTCCAGCTCACCTACGCCGACCTCGAGAGCGCGCCGTTGGTCCTCCTCGTGGCCTTCGAGCCCGAGGAGGAGTCGCCCATCGTGTTCCTGCGGCTGCGCAAGACCGTCCGGCAGGGGCGTACGCGAGTCGCGAGCATCGCGGCGTACGCCTCGCGCGGGCTCGACAAGCTCTCCGGCCAGCTGCTCGCGTGCACGCCCGGGGGCGAGGCACACGTGCTCGAGGCCCTGTCCGGAGGCAGCACCGGTGGTGGACTCGACGAGGCCTGGGCCGAGGTCGCCGAGGCGCTGCGCGCGCCCGACGCCATCGTCGTCGCCGGCGAGCGGCTGGCCGCTGTCGCCGGCGGCCTCAGCGCGCTGTCCCGTCTGGCGAGGTCGACCGGCGCCCGGATCGCCTGGATGCCCCGTCGGGCGGGCGAGCGCGGCGCGGTGGAGGCGGGTGCCCTCCCCGGCCTGCTGCCCGGCGGTCGCCCCGTGGCCGACGCACAGGCCCGGGTCGATGCCGCCGCGGCCTGGGGGGTCCCGGCGCTGCCGAGCACGCCGGGGCGTGACACCAACGCGATCCTGCGCGCGGCGGCCGACGGGACCCTGAGCGGCCTCGTCGTCGGAGGCGTCGACCCCGTCGACGTCCCCGGGGACGCCCTGGCGGCGATCCGGGCCGCGGGCTTCGTGGTCAGCCTCGAGCTGCGCACGTCCGCGGTGACCGAGATCGCCGACGTCGTCCTTCCGGTCGCACCCGTCGCCGAGAAGGCCGGCACGTTCCTGGACTGGGAGGGACGCCCGCGCGCCTTCGGTCCCGCCCTCGACTCCTCTGCTCTCTCCGACGCCGAGGTGCTCTCCGCGCTGGCCGATGAGCTGGGCGCGCCCATCGGCCTGGGCACCGTCGAGGCGGTCCGGCGCGAGCTGGCCGAGCTCGAGCCGTGGGAGGGCGAGCGACCCACCGCCCCTGACCTCCCCGCGGGCGACGCCGCGCAGCCGGCGGCCGGCGAGGCCGTCCTCGCGACCTGGCGCCTGCTGCTCGACCGCGGCAGCCTCCAGGAGGGCGAGCCGCATCTCGCCGGCACCGCTCGTACGCCCGTCGCCCGCCTCTCGCCGGCGACGGCGTCGGAGATCGGCGCGGTCGACGGAGCGCCGCTCACGGTCTCCAGCGAGCGCGGTAGCGTCACCGTGCCCCTCTGTGTCACCTCGATGCCCGACCGGGTCGTCTGGCTCCCGGCGCACTCAGCCGGCTGCTCGGCGCAGGCCGACCTCGCGGCCGGAGCGGGCACGGTCGTCCGCATCGCCCCTGGGAGCAGCGCATGAGCCTCACCCTCGCCGCCGCAGCCCCCTATGCCCCGCCCCCGTTCGACGACCCCTGGTGGATCTCCCTCATCAAGGTGCTCGGCGTGTTCGTCCTGCTGGTCCTGCTCACGCTGTTCACGATCTGGGCGGAGCGCCGTGTCGTGGGGCGGATGCAGAACCGCATCGGTCCCAACCGGGTGGGCCCGGAGGGGCTCCTGCAGTCACTGATGGACGGGATCAAGCTGGCGCTCAAGGAGCAGATCCTCCCCAAGGCGGCGGACAACTGGGTCTATGTGCTGGCCCCGCTCATCGCGACCGGGACCGCCTTCCTGGCCTTCGGGGTCATCCCGCTCGGGCCTGAGGTCTCGATGTTCGGCCACGAGACGCCGCTGCAGGTGAGCGACTTCCCGATCGCGGTGCTCTATGTCGTAGCGGCCGCGTCCATCGGGATCTACGGCATCGTCCTCGGCGGGTGGTCCTCCGGCTCGACGTACCCGCTGCTGGGCGGGCTGCGCTCGAGCGCCCAGATGATCTCCTACGAGGTCGCGATGGGCCTGTCCTTCGTCGGCGTGTTCCTCTTCGCGGGCACCATGTCGACCTCCGGCATCGTCGCGGGCCAGCAGCACCTGTGGTACTGCCTGACGCTGGTGCCCTCGTTCGCGATCTACTGCATGTCGATGGTCGGGGAGACCAACCGCGCGCCCTTCGACCTGCCCGAGGCCGAGGGCGAGCTGGTCGGCGGCTTCCACACCGAGTACAGCTCGCTCACCTTCGCGCTGTTCTTCCTCGCGGAGTACGTCAACATGGTCACCGTCTCTGCGATGGCGACCACGCTCTTCCTCGGCGGCTGGCGCGCCCCTTGGCCGCTGTCGATCTGGTCCGGCGCGAACTCCGGGTGGGTGCCGCTCATCTGGTTCCTGGCCAAGGTCATGGTCTTCCTGTTCGTGTTCATCTGGCTGCGGGGAACCCTGCCTCGGCTGCGCTACGACCAGTTCATGCGGCTGGGCTGGAAGTTCCTCATCCCCGTCTCGTTGCTGTGGATCCTCGCCGTCGCGACCCTGCGTGCGGCGGACAACGAGGGAGCCACCCGCGGGCAGCGCATGGTCATCGGCGTCGGCCTGGTCGCCGTCTTCGCCATCCTGTCCATCGCGTGGAGCCTCGCCGCCGAGCGACGAATCCGTGACGAGGAGCGCGCGGAGGACGAGCGCCGCGCCGAGCGGGCAAGGAACCCGCGGTTCAAGGAGCACCCCACCCCACCCCTGCCGGGTGAGAGCGTCCGGGAGCCGGTCACGGTGCCCGCCGCTGGATGGCCCGGGGACGGCCACGACGACAGCGACGAGGAGACGCCATGAGCGTGCCCGGCCGCGGTTTCGGGGTCACCTTCGGGACGATGTTCAAGCACGTCGTCACCGAGCAGTACCCCGAGGAGAAGAAGGAGACCAAGCCGCGCTTCCACGGCCGTCACGTGCTGAACCGCCACCCTGACGGTCTCGAGAAGTGCATCGGCTGCGAGCTGTGCGCCTGGGCCTGCCCCGCCGACGCCATCTACGTCGAGGGCGCGGACAACACCGACGAGCCAGGCGGGCGCTTCTCCCCCGGCGAGCGCTACGCCCGGGTCTACCAGATCAACTACCTTCGCTGCATCTTCTGCGGGCTGTGCATCGAGGCGTGCCCGACGCGATCGCTGACCATGTCCAACGACTTCGAGCTGGCCGACGACAGCCGGGCCAAGCTCATCTACGAGAAGCAGGACCTGTTGGGTCCCCTCCTGCCTGGAATGCTCGAGGCCCCGCACCCGATGGTCCCCGGGACCACCGCGAAGGACTACTACGAGGGCAAGGTCACGCAAGCCGTCCCGGAGCAGGCGCCGGCCCTGGTGGCCGGCGAGGAGGCAGCGTCATGAGCGGCCTGCTGGCGATGTCGACCGTGCCCGGCGAGATCGCGTTCTGGATCCTCGCCATCGCGGCGGTCTTCGGCGCCCTGGCGATGCTGTGGAGCCGCAAGGCCGTTCACAGTGCCTTGTGGCTCGCCCTCACCATGATCAGCCTGGCGTTCATGTACATCCTCCAGGACGCGGTCTTCCTGGGCATCGTGCAGATCGTCGTCTACACCGGCGCCGTCATGATGCTGTTCCTCTTCGTGCTGATGCTCGTCGGTGTGGACTCGAGCGACTCCCTCGTCGAGACCCTCCCGCACCAGCGCATCGCCGCCGTTCTCGTCGGGCTCGGCTTCGGCCTCCTCCTGGTGATCGGGCTCGGCCACGCGACGCTTGGCTCGGCCGAGGGGCTCGGCCCCGCCAACGAGGCTCAGGGCGGCAACGTGCAGGGACTCGCGGTCCTCATCTTCAGCCGCTACGTCTGGGTGTTCGAGGTGACGTCCGCGCTGCTGATCGTCGCGGCGGTCGGCGCCATGGTGCTCGCGCACCGCGAGCGGCTGGCCGTCAGGGTGCGCCAGCGCGAGCTGTCCGAGCAGCGGGTGAGGACCGGGCGGCCGACCCCGCTCGCGGCTCCGGGCGTCTACGCGCGGCACAACGCTGTCGACACTCCGGGCCTCCTGCCCGACGGCTCGCCGTCACCGGAGTCCGTACCCGTCGTGCTGTCCGCCCGCCCGGTGCGCAAGCCCGCGGCGCTCGAGGGTGCCGGCGAGACGCTGGTCGCCGAGGCCGAGGGAGGCGAGTCGTGAGCCCGTACGCCTACCTCGTGGTCTCCGCGCTGCTGTTCACCATCGGCGGCGCGGGCGTGCTGCTCCGTCGCAACGCGATCGTCGTCTTCATGTGCGTCGAGCTGATGCTCAACGCCTGCAACCTGTCCTTCGTCACCTTCTCCCGCATGCGCGGCAACCTCGACGGTCAGGTGTTCGCGTTCTTCACCATGCTGGTCGCCGCAGCCGAGGTCGTCGTCGGGCTCGCGATCATCGTGACCATCTTCCGGACGCGACGCTCGGCCTCGGTCGACGACGCCAACCTGCTCAAGTACTGAGCCGATGGGGACCTCCGTGCACCTGAACCTCCTCGCCGAGGGGACCGAGCACACCGTGAGTGCCACGGGTGCCTTCTCCCTGACGTGGCTGCTCGTGGCGCTCCCCCTGCTCGGTGCCGCAGTGCTGCTCCTGGGTGGGCGGCGCACCGACCGCTTCGGCCACCTGCTCGGGTGCGCCACCGTGCTCGTGGCCTTCGTCATCGGCTGTGTCGAGTTCGCCGCCATGCTCGGACGCAGCTCCGGCGATCGCTCGGTGACCCAGCACCTCTACACCTGGATCCCGGTCGGGACGTTCCACGTCGACGTCGGCTTCACCCTCGACCAGCTGTCCATGGTCTTCGTGCTGCTCATCACCGGGGTGGGCTCGCTCATCCACATCTACTCGATCGGCTACATGGCCCACGACCCGGACCGGCGGCGTTTCTTCGCCTACCTGAACCTGTTCGTGGCCTCGATGCTCCTGCTCGTCCTGGCCGACAGCTACCTGACGCTGTACGTCGGGTGGGAGGGCGTGGGCCTTGCCTCCTACCTGCTCATCGGGTTCTGGAACGAGAACCCGACGTACGCCGCCGCGGCGAAGAAGGCGTTCGTCGTCAACCGGGTCGGTGACATGGGCCTGTCCATCGCGATCATGGTCATGTTCGCGACCTTCGGCACGGTGAGCATCGCGGGGGTGTCGGCCGGGGCGTCGCAGGCGACGAGCGGAGCACTTCTCGCGATGGGCTTGCTCCTCCTGCTCGGCGCGTGCGGCAAGTCCGCCCAGGTCCCCCTGCAGTCCTGGCTCGGCGATGCCATGGCCGGTCCCACCCCGGTCTCCGCGCTGATCCACGCGGCCACCATGGTGACCGCGGGCGTCTACCTCATCGCCCGCTCCAGCGCGATCTACGACGCCTCGCACGGCGCGCGGATCGCGGTGGTGACCATCGGGACGGTCACCTTGCTCTTCGGCGCCATCATCGGTTGCGCCAAGGACGACATCAAGAAGGCCCTCGCGGCCTCGACGATGAGCCAGATCGGCTACATGTTCCTCGCCGCCGGGCTGGGTCCGGCCGGCTACGCCTTCGCGATAGCGCACCTGCTGGCGCACGGCTTCTTCAAGGCCGACATGTTCCTCGGCGCCGGCTCGGTGATGCACGGGATGGGCGACGAGACGGACATGCGGCGTTTCGGTGGCCTGCGAATACCCATGGCCCTGACCTTCTGGACCTTCGTCTGCGGCTGGCTGGCGATCATCGGGGTCCCGCCCTTCTCGGGGTTCTTCACCAAGGACAAGATCATCGAGGCAGGCCTCAACGACAGCTGGCTCGTGGGGCTGCTCGCGATGCTCGGCGCGGCCATCACCGCCTTCTACATGTCGCGACTGGTCTTCATGACGTTCTTCGGCGAGCGACGCTGGGAGTCCGACCGGCACCCCCACGAGTCGCCCGCCGTGATGATGGCCCCGGTCACCATCCTCGCGGCCGGATCCGTCGTCATCGGTGGCTTCCTGATCCTCAACAACCGCCTGGTCGACTGGCTCGCCCCGGTCGTGGGCACCCCGCCGGAGGGGACCGAGCGGCTGAGCCCCGCCGCGGTCAGCGTCATCACCCTCGTTCTCGTTGCCGGAGGGCTGTTCCTCGCCTGGCAGACCTACGGGGCCAAGCCGGTGCCGATCACCGCTCCGGCGGGCGGGGGGCTCACCCGCGCCGCGCGGCAGGACTTGTACGGCGACGCGTTCAACGAGGCCGTGTTCATGCGTCCCGGCCAGTACCTCACCCGTCTGCTCGTCTTCTTCGACAACCGCGTCGTCGACGGGGCGGTCAACGGCCTGGCGGCACTCATCGGCGGAATCTCCGGGCGGGTCAGACGCTTCCAGACCGGGTTCGTCCGCACCTATGCCCTGTCCATGTTCGCCGGCGCCGCGATCGTGGTCGCCGCCGTCGTGCTGGTGAGGATCTGACGTGAACGGCTTCCCGTGGCTCTCGGTCCTGGCGGTGGTCCCGCTGGTGGGCTCGATCCTCGTCGCCGCGCTGCCGACGTCCAAGCCGGTGCTCGCGAAGCAGGTCGCCCTCGCCTTCTCCCTCGTGACGCTGGGGCTCGCGGTCGCGATGTGCTTCGCCTACGACCCGCACGGCGCGACGTACCAGTTCGTGGAGAACCACACCTGGATCTCCTCACTCGGCGTCAGCTACACGGTCGGGGTCGACGGGATCGCGCTGGCGCTCATCGCGATGTCGGCGGTGCTCGTGCCCGTGGTCCTCATCGCCGCGTGGGACGACGTGGACGACGCTCGTCACGCCGTGAAGACGTACTTCGCCCTCCTGCTCGTCCTCGAGACCGCGATGGTGATGGTCTTCGCCTCGCTGGACCTCTTCTTGTTCTACGTGTTCTTCGAGGCGATGCTGCTGCCGGTCTACTTCCTGATCGGCATGTTCGGCGGCCCGCAACGCCAGTACGCCGCGGTGAAGTTCCTCCTGTACAGCCTGCTCGGGGGCCTGCTCATGCTGGCCGCGCTGGTCGGCCTGTACGTCGTCTCCGGGCACGGCGGGCACGGCGGGACCTTCGACTTCCGAGCGCTCACCGACCTGTCGATCAGCAGCTCGACCCAGAAGTGGCTGTTCCTCGGCTTCTTCGCCGCGTTCGCCATCAAGGCTCCGATGTGGCCGGTCCACACCTGGCTTCCGGACGCCGCCGCGGAGTCCACACCGGCCACCGCGGTGCTCCTCGTCGGGGTGCTCGACAAGGTCGGCACCTTCGGGATGATCCGCTACTGCCTGCAGCTGTTCCCCGATGCCTCCCGATGGTTCGCCCCCGGCGTCGCGGTGCTCAGCGTCATCGCGGTTCTCTACGGGGCGCTGCTCGCGGTCGGCCAGAGCGACATGATGCGGCTGATCGCCTACACCTCGGTCTCGCACTTCGGCTTCATCACCCTGGGTATCTTCGCCCTGACCACCCAGGGCCAGTCCGGCTCGACGCTCTACATGGTCAACCACGGCTTCTCGACCGCTGGCCTGTTCCTGCTGGCCGGCTTCATGATCAAGCGGAGAGGGTCGCGCCGGATCGCCGACTACGGGGGAGTGCAGCGGGTCGCGCCGATCCTGGCCGGCACCTTCCTCGTGGTCGGCCTGTCTGGCTTGGCCCTGCCTGGTCTGTCCAGCTTCGTCAGCGAGTTCCTCGTCCTGGTCGGTACCTTCGTGCGCTACCCGGTGGCCGGGGTCGCCGCGACGATCGGCATCGTGCTGGCCGCGCTGTACGTCCTCTGGTGGTACCAGCGGGCCGCGACCGGACCGGCGACCGAGGGCGTCAAGGGCTTCAAGGACCTGGGATGGCGTGAGTCGCTGGCGGTAGCGCCGGTCATCGCCATCATCGTCGCGCTCGGCTTCTTCCCGAAGCCCCTGCTCGACGTCATCAACCCCGCGGTCGCCAACACCTTGAAGCAGGTCCAGGTCAGCGACCCCCACCCGCACACACCCGTCGCGGCCGGATCCGAAGGGACGTCGAAGTGATCGGGCTGATGTCGGTGGAGTTCACCGCTCCCTCGATCGCCTACTCCGCGCTGTCCCCGATGCTCATCGTCTTCGGAGCGGCGGTCGCGGGGGTGCTCGTCGAGGCGCTCGTTCCGAAGGAGCGTCGCGGCGCGGTCCAGCTCGGCCTTGCACTCGTCGCCACAGTCGCTGCGTTCGTCGCGGTCTGCCTGAACCACGGCACGCGAGAGGTCGCGGTCGGCGGTTCCATCATCATCGACCCTCCCGCGCTGTTCATGCAGGGGACGATCCTGATCTTCGCCTTCCTCAGCCTGCTGCTCGTCGCGGAGCGGGGACTGGACCCCTCGGGTGACGCGTTCGCCCCGTCTGCCTCGACCGTGCCGGGCAGCTCCGAGGAGCGGCAGGCGGTCGCCGACCGGTTGCAGCAGACCGAGGTCTTCCCGCTGTTCATGTTCTCGGTCGCCGGGATGCTCATGTTCCCCGCGTCCGGTGACCTGATCAGCCTGTTCGTGGCTCTGGAGGTCCTCTCCCTCCCGCTGTACCTGCTGTGCGGGCTGGCCCGCCGTCGCCGTCTGCTCAGCCAGGAGGCGGCGCTGAAGTACTTCCTGCTCGGTGCGTTCGCGTCAGCCTTCTTCCTCTACGGCGCCTCGTTGTTGTACGGCTTCGCGGGTTCCACCTCCCTCTCCGACATCGCCGACGCGATCGGGAACACCTCGGGGCTCGACCCGTTGCTGCTCATCGGGACCGCGCTGGTCGCCGTGGGCGTGCTGTTCAAGGTCGGGGCCGCTCCCTTCCAGCGCTGGGTGCCCGACGTCTACCAGGGCGCGCCGACGCCGATCACGGGATTCATGGCGATCTGCACCAAGATCGCCGCATTCGGTGCCCTGGCGCGGATCTTCTATGTCGCCCTCGGGGGCATCCGTTGGGACTGGCGGCCGATGATGTGGGCCGTCGCCATCCTCACCATGGCGGTGGGGACCGTCGTCGCGCTGACCCAGACCGACGTGAAGCGGCTGCTGGCCTACTCCTCGATCGCTCACGCCGGGTTCATCCTCGTCGGCATCCTGGGGCTGTCCCAGGCGGGGCTGTCGGCGACGCTGTTCTACCTGCTGGCGTACGGCTTCGTGACCCTCGGCGCATTCGCCGTGGTCACCATGGTCCGCGACTCCGCCGGCGAGGCGACCCATCTGTCGCAGTGGGCGGGGCTGGGCCGTCGCTCACCGCTCGTGGCCGCCTCGTTCGCGTTGTTCCTGCTCGCCTTCGCCGGCATCCCGCCGACGAGCGGCTTCATCGGGAAGATCGAGGTCTTCACCGCCGCCCAGGGTGCCGGTGCGTCGACCCTGGTCGTGGTGGGCGTCCTCGCGAGCGCCATCGCCGCGTTCTTCTACGTCAGGGTCATCGTGCTGATGTTCTTCAGCGACCCCTCGCCCGAGGGCCCGACCGTCGTCGTCCCGAGTCTGCTGACGAAGGCAACGCTGACCATCGCCGTCGTCGCGACCGTCGTGCTGGGCATCGTGCCCCAGCCCTTCCTCGAGCTGGCCGAGAAGGCCTCGCTCTTCACCCGCTGACCCGTGACGACACGACCCGGGGCGCCGTCGCTGGGGCTCACCCTGCCCGACCCCGCCCTGGAGGCCGAGCTCAGGGACGGACTGCGTCAGGTCGAGGAACTGCTGCGGACGTCGGTCAAGAGCGACTACCCGTTCGTCACCGAGACGTCCCGGCACCTGGTCGACGCGGGGGGCAAGCGCTTCCGCCCGCTCCTGGTCCTGCTCGCCGCCTCCTTCGGCGACCCGCACGCACCGGGGGTCGTCCCCGCCGCGGCCGTCGTCGAGCTGACCCACCTCGCGACGCTCTACCACGACGACGTGATGGACGAGGCGGCCCAGCGCCGAGGCGTCGCATCGGCCAACGCCCGATGGGACAACACGGTGGCCATCCTCACCGGGGACTTCCTGTTCGCCCGCGCGTCGGACCTGCTCGCCGACCTCGGCCCCGAGGCCGTACGCATCCAGGCCCGCACCTTCGAGCGGTTGGTGGTCGGGCAGATCAGGGAGACCGTCGGCCCAGCGCCGGGTGAGGACGCCGTCGCGCACTACCTGTCCGTCGTGGCCGACAAGACCGGGTCCCTGATCGCCACGTCGGGCCGCTTCGGCGCCATGCTGTCGGGCGCGGAGGAGTCGGTGGTGGACGTCCTGACCGGCTACGGGGAGCGCATCGGCGTCGCGTTCCAGCTCTCCGACGACCTGCTCGACGTCGCGAGCGATGCCGACGAGTCGGGCAAGACCCCGGGGACCGACCTTCGTGAGGGGGTCGCGACGTTGCCGGTGCTCCACGTACGCCGCTCCGAGGATCCCGCCGACGTGCGGCTGCGCCAGCTCCTGCTCGGCCCCATCTCCGACGACGCGGACCACGCCGAGGCGCTTCAGCTGTTGCGCGCCCATCCGGCGATGGAGTCGGCACGTGCGGAGGTCCGCAGGTGCGCCGACGAGGCCCGTGGGTTGCTGGCCGGCCTGCCGGACATCTCCGCGCGAGCCGCCCTCGAGTCCCTGTGCGACGCCGTCGTCGAGCGGACCGGCTGACCCGCCTCACACCGTGACGTCAGGCTCCAGGCGCGGACCGGCCGGAACCACGGCCGGCCGCGTCCCTCCCTGCCGCGCGACGTCGACGGCGAGCACGCCGAGGGCCACCCAGACCAGGACGAAGCCCGCGAGGCGCGCGGGAGGCAGCGCCTCGTGGAAGACCAGCACGCCGATGAGGAACTGGATCACCGGGGTGATGTACTGCAGCAGGCCCGCCGTCGTCAGCGCCACTCTCGCGACGCCGGCGGAGAAGAGAAGCAGCGGGATGGCGGTGATCGGTCCGGCCGCGGCGAGCAACGCGCTCTTGTCCGCCCCCGCACTCCCGAAGACCAGGCTGCCGCGCTGGTGCAGCGCCAGCAGCACGACGATGCAGGGTAGGAACAACACCGTCGCCTCACTCGTCAGCGACTCGAGGGCGGGCATGTCGATGACCTTCTTCACCAGCCCGTACGTCGCGAACGACAGCGCCAGCACGATCGCGATGACCGGAGGCCGCCCATAGGCGACGGTGAGCACCGCCACTGCCAGCCCGGCGATCCCGACCGCGGCCAGCTGGGCGCGCCGAAGCCGCTCGTGGAGCACGATGACGCCGGCCAGGACAGTGACCAGGGGGTTGACGAAGTACCCGAGCGAGGCATCGACGACGTGGTCGGCCTCCACCGCCCAGATGTAGACGCCCCAGTTGAGCGCGATCACGCATGCCGCCACGCAGACGAGCAGCAGCCGCCGTGGGTCGCGCAGGAGGAGCCGCACCCACGCCCAGTGCCGGCGGACGAGCCCAAGGAGCAGGCAGAACACCAGCGACCACACCACCCGGTGGCTGAGGACCTCCAGCGGCCTCGCGGGCTTCAGCGCCTCGAAGTAGAGCGGGAACAGCCCCCACAAGACGTACGCCGTGGCGGCGTAGGCGATGCCGCGCCGCTCCTCACCCACCGCGGCATTCTCTCAGCCCCACCTCACGCCTTGCGGCGCTGCAGCTCCTCGGTGGCCTGCGGCAGGACGGTGAAGAGGTCCCCGACCACGCCGAAGTCGGCGAGCTCGAAGATCGGGGCCTCGGGGTCCTTGTTGACCGCGACGATGGTCTTCGAGGTCTGCATGCCCGCGCGGTGCTGGATGGCGCCGGAGATGCCGCAGGCGACGTACAACTGCGGTGAGACCGTCTTGCCGGTCTGGCCGACCTGGTAGGAGTGCGGGTACCAGCCGGCGTCGGTGGCGGCGCGCGACGCCCCAACGGCCGCGCCCAGCACGTCCGCGAGAGCCTCGACCGGGCCGAAGTCGCCGCCTGTCCCGCGCCCGCCGGACACCACGATGCTCGCCTCCGCGAGCTCTGGGCGGGCCGAGCGCTTGGCTTCCCGGCGCTCGACGACGCGCACCGCCGTCGCCTGGGGAGACAGGGACAGCGGTACGTCGACGCGCTGGGTCTCGACCGGGGCGGGCTCGGCAGCCAGCGCTCCTACCCGGACCGCGATGACGGGGACACCGGTCACGACCCGCGAGTGCACCACCGTCGAGCCTCCGAACACGCTCTGGGTCGCCAGCAGCCCGGACCCGTCGGGGACGACGTCGACCGCGTCGGTGACCAGGCCGGAGCCGAGCCGCACGGCCACCCGACCGGCGATCTCCTTGCCCTCGATGGTCGCCGGAACGAGCACGGCAGCGGGTGCGGCCTGACCGGCCACGCCGGCCAGCACCTCCGCCTTGGCGCCGGCTCCGTGGTCGGCGACCTCCTCCCCCTCCGCGACGTAGGCGCTCGCCGCGCCGTACTCGGTGAGGGTCTCGCGTACCGCGTCGTAGGTGCCGTCTGGCCCCAGCACGACCGCGGCCGGCTCGCCGATCGCGCGCGCCAGGGTGAGCAGCTCCGTCGTCGCCTTGGTCGCGCTGCCGTCGACCACGTCCACCAGGACCAGGACCTGTGCCATCAGGACTTCCCTCGCTTGTTCGGATCTGGGTCAGACGAGCTGCTGTGACACGAGGTACTCGACGAGCTTGCGCCCGCCGTCGCCCTCGTCGGTGATGCGGACGCCGGGCGGCTTGGGCGGGCGCTTCTCGGCGTCCTCGACCCGGCTCCATGCGGCGGACAGCCCCACCTGGGCGGGATCGATCCCGAGGTCGGCGAGGGTGAGGGTGGTCACCGGCTTCTTCTTGGCCGCCATGATGTTCTTGAAGGACGGGTAGCGGGGCTCGTTGGCCTTCTCGACGAGGGAGACGACCGCGGGCAGCTCGGCGCGCAGGACCTCGATCCCGGTCTCCGTCTGCCGCTCGGCGGTGACCGTCGAGCCGTCGACCGCCAGCGTCGCAGCGTAGGTGAGCTGCGGTCGGCCGAGCCGCTCCGCGAGCATTGCCGGGATGACCGACATGCGAGCGTCGGTGGACTCGCAGCCGAGCAGCACGAGATCCCAGGTCAGGGTGCCCAGCGCCGTGGCGAGGACCGCCGAGGTGGCCAGCGCGTCCGAGCCGTGGAGGGCGTCGTCGACGACGTGCACGCCGGCGTCAGGACCCATGGACAGCGCCTTGCGGATGGCCTCGCCCGCTCGATCCGGACCCATCGTCAGCACGGTGACCTGGCCACCGTGCGCCTCGACGAGCTGCAGGGCCGCTTCGACGGCGTACTCGTCGAGGTCGTTGAGCACCGCCTCGGCCGACGCCCGGTCCAGCGTCAGGTCACCGGGGCTCAGCTGCTTCTCCGCCCAGCTGTCCGGGACCTGCTTGATGCACACCACGACGTCCACGTGCACTCCCGCTCGCTCGCCCTAAGTTACTCACCAGTAGCATACCGCCTACCTGACTCGCCCATCCTTCCAGCCCAGCGCGACCGTTCACGACGCCGGTCGCTACCCCCGCGGGCGCGGCCGGCTGTCAGACGCCTCGTGCGTCCCGCCGCCCGAACTGTCTGGCACGTGGAGGGGGCCGAGCACGTCGTGGGGGCCACACCGAGGGTGGGTGAGGAGGATCAGGTGATCGTCACTAACTGATCGTCACTAACTGATCGTCCAGGTGTCGTTGCCTCGCAGCAGCGCCTGTAGGTCCCCGGGCCCCGTCTCCTCGGTGGCGCGCTCGATCTGCGCCGCCATCAACGAGTCGTAGGTCGGCCGGTACACCTCACGGAACACCCCGATCGGCGTGCGCTGGAGGGACACCACGTCGGCGAGGTGCGCCAGGCCGAAGGCCGTGGACGGGTCGGCCGCATGGGCGTCGTGCACCAGCAGGGCGTCCTCGCCCACGTCGGCGACGTCGACGACCTGCAGCGTCGCGTCCGCCGCCCTGATCACCCCGTGCCGCCCGTCCACGCCGAAGCGGATGGGCTGACCGTGCTCCAGGCGGATCGTCCACTCCTCGCGCGTCTCGGGCTCCTTGAGCCCGTCGAAGGCGCCGTCGTTGAAGATGTTGCAGTTCTGGTAGATCTCGACCAGTGCCGTGCCCTCGTGCGCCGCCGCGGCGCGCAGCACCTCCGTCAGGTGCTTGCGGTCGGAGTCGATGGTGCGGGCCACGAATGTCGCCTCGACGCCGAGGGCGACCGACACCGGGTTGAACGGGTAGTCCAGCGACCCCATCGGCGTGGACTTGGTGATCTTCCCAGGCTCCGAGGTGGGGCTGTACTGACCCTTGGTGAGGCCGTAGATCCGGTTGTTGAACAGCAGGATCTTGAGGTTCACGTTGCGGCGCAGGGCGTGGATCAGATGGTTGCCGCCGATCGACAGGGCGTCGCCGTCCCCGGTCACCACCCACACGGACAGGTCCGGCCTCGACGTCGCGAGGCCCGTCGCGATCGCCGGCGCACGGCCGTGGATCGAGTGCATCCCATAGGTGTCCATGTAGTACGGGAAGCGGCTGGAGCAGCCGATGCCGGAGACGAACACGATGTTCTCTCGGCGCAGCCCGAGCTCGGGCAGGAAGCCCTGGACCGCGGCCAGGATCGCGTAGTCCCCGCAGCCGGGGCACCAGCGGACCTCCTGGTCGGTCTTGAAGTCCTTCGCCGTCTGGCTCTCCTGCGCCTTGGGGACCAGGCGAAGCGAGGGGAGGTCGCGAAGGGGCGGCGCAGCCTCAGGCATGCGGAGCTCCCGTCATCAGGTCGCTGTCGTGGTCGGCAGCCAGGGTGGCCAGCAGGTCCGTGATCACCGACTCGAGCTCCTCGGCCTTGAACGGCAGGCCGCGGACCCGGTTGTAGCTGACCGCGTCCACCAGGTACTTGGCCCGCACGAGCAGGGCCAGCTGGCCCAGGTTCATCTCGGGGATGAGCACCCGCTCGTAGGCCCGTACGACGTCGCCGGTGTTGGCCGGGAACGGGTTGAGGTAACGCAGGTGGGCCTGCGCGACGTGGGCGCCGTTGCGGCGGGCCCGGCGGACGGCGGCCCCGATCGGGCCGTACGTGGATCCCCATCCGAGGACCAGGACGCGGGCGTCCCCTGAGGGGTCGTCGACCTCCAGGGGCGGGATGTCCGCGGCGATGCCGTCCACCTTCGCCGCCCTCGTGCGGACCATCAGGTCGTGGTTGGCCGGGTCGTAGGAGATCGTGCCGGATCCGTCGGCCTTCTCGATGCCGCCGATGCGGTGCTCCAGGCCGGGCGTACCCGGGATCGCCCACGGCCGAGCCAAGGTGCGCGGGTCGCGCAGATAGGGCCAGAAGACCTCGGTGCCGTCATCGAGGACGTGGTTGGGCTCGGTGGCGAAGGAGACACCGAGCTCCGGCAGGTCCTCGACGTCGGGGACGCGCCAGGGCTCCGAGCCGTTGGCGAGGTAGCCGTCGGAGAGCACGAAGACGGGCGTCCGGTACGTCGTCGCGATCCGGCACGCCTCGAGCGCAGCGTCGAAGCAGTCCGCTGGGGAGCGGGGGGCGACGATGGGCACCGGTGCCTCACCGTTGCGGCCGAACATCGCCTGGAGCAGGTCGGCCTGCTCGGTCTTGGTCGGCAGCCCGGTCGACGGTCCGCCGCGCTGGATGTCGACGACGACGAGCGGGAGCTCCAGCGAGACGGCCAGGCCGATGGTCTCCGACTTCAGCGCGACCCCGGGTCCGGAGGTGGTCGTCACCGCGAGCGACCCGCCGAACGCGGCGCCGAGCGCGGCACCGATGCCCGCGATCTCGTCCTCGGCCTGGAAGGTGCGCACGCCGAACCGCTTGTGCTTGGACAGCTCGTGCAGGACGTCCGAGGCCGGGGTGATCGGGTAGGAGCCGAGGAACAGGGGCAGACCCGACCGCTGCGAGGCAGCCACCAAGCCGTAGGCGAGCGCGAGGTTGCCGGTGATGTTGCGGTAGGTGCCCGGGGCGACGTGGGCCGGCTTGACCTCGTAGGAGACGGCGAAGTCCTCGGTGGTCTCCCCGAAGTTCCAGCCCGCGCGGAAGGCGGCGAGGTTCGCGGCCAGGATGTTGGGCCGGCGCCCGAACTTGGTCTCGAGGAAGGCGAGCGTGCCCTCGGTCGGCCGGTTGAACAGCCAGGTGAGCAGGCCGAGGGCGTACATGTTCTTCGCCCGCTCGGCCTCCTTCTTGGTGACGTCGATGCCCTTCAGGGCGGCGACCGTCATCGAGGTGAGCGCGAGCGGGTGGACGTTGTAGGCGTCGAGGGAGCCATCCTCGAGGGGGTTGGTCTCGTAGCCGACCTTGAGCAGGTTGCGGTGGGTGAACTCGTCGGTGTCGACGATGATCTCCGCGCCCCGCGGCAGGTCCTTGAGGTTGGCCTTCAGCGCCGCCGGGTTCATCGCGACCAGCACGTTGGGGGCGTCCCCCGGGGTCATGATGTCGTGGTCGGCGAAGTGCAGCTGGAAGGCCGAGACACCGGGCAGGGTGCCGGCCGGGGCCCTGATCTCGGCAGGGAAGTCCGGCAGAGTCGACAGGTCGTTGCCGAAAGCGGCGGTCTCGGAGGTGAACCGGTCACCGGTGAGCTGCATGCCGTCCCCGGAGTCGCCTGCGAAGCGGATGATCACTCGGTCCAGGGATACGACGTCTTTTGACACCACGTCAGGATAGGCCGCTTCCAGCGTGACGCCGCTGCTCACGACCCTCCTTTCGCGCGCGTCCCGGGCGCACGTCCTACGCTGCCCGGATGGCCGACGTCACGATCCTGGGCCGGGTGCCGCCGGTCGAGGTGGACGTGGCCGGGCGGCGCTTCCGCCTCGTCCTCGCCGAGGCCGGCCTCGCGTGCTGCGCGGTCGAGGTGGCGGCGGCGCTGTCGCGGGCCGATGCCGCCGACGTCGATGCCGCCGACGTGGGTGCCGCCGACGAGCAGCCGCCCTCGCGGGTCCTGGACGTCCTCGTCGTGTCAGGCACCGTCACCGACGTCCTCGCGCCGGCGGTGCGCGCGCTCTGGGCGGCGCTGCCGGCTCCGGGGTACGTCGTGTCCTTCGGTGCCTGCTCGGACAGCGGCGGACCCTACTGGGACTCCTACAGCGTGACGCCCGGGGTCGACCGGCTGATCCCGGTCGACGTGTACGTGCCCGGCTGCCCGCCTCGCCCGGACGCGCTCCTGGACGGTCTCACCCTCCTCGCTGAACGGGCCGGGCCATGAGCCTGGCCCAGGAGCTGGTGGCCGCCCTCGGCGTCGGGCGCGTCGTGGGCGACCGCGGGGACGAGCACGCGGACGTCCCGGCGACGGACTGGCTGCCCACGGCGACGGCCGCTCGCGACGTCCTCGGCTGCCGCTGGCTGGACTTCCTCGGCGCCTACGAGGACGGCCGCCCGGGGGTTGCCCAGACCGTGCCGGTCGTCGTGGCGCGCCTGTACTGCCGGGAGCGCCGAGCCGGCCTGCTGCTGCGGACCGCCCCGCCCCCCGAGGACCCCCTGCTGCCCACCCTCACGGGGGTCTTCGCGGGGGCGGCGTGGCACGAGCGCGAGGTCGCCGAGATGTTCGGCATCACGTTCACGGGCCACCCGGACCCGCGTCCCCTCCTGCTGCACGGGATCGCCGGTCATCCCCTGCGCAAGTCGGCGCCCCTGGCGGCCCGCGCAGCCCGTCCCTGGCCGGGTGCCGTCGACCCGGACGACGCCGGGGGGCGCCGCCGCAGGCGAGCCCTGCTTCCCCCCGGAGTCAGCGAGGCGGATTCCCGGTGAGCGCCGACCGACCCCCCGGCTCCCGGGGCTCCATCGCCTTGGACCCCGGGGCCTGCACCGTGTGCATGCTCTGCGTCCGGGACTGCCCCTGCTGGTGCATCCACGTCGAGGGCCACGCCGAGGCGTCCGCCGCCGGCCCCACCGGGCCGGCGGGACGCCCCACGTCCCGCTCCCGGACCCTCGTCCTCGACCGGTTCGCCATCGACTTCGGACTGTGCATGTACTGCGGCATCTGCGTCGAGGTGTGTCCCTTCGACGCACTCTTCTGGGCCGCCACTCCCGTGCCGGCCGTGGCCAGGGACGCGTCGCTCGTGCTCGAGGCGGACGTGCTGAGCGCGGGGCTCGCGGGGGTCGCGCCCGAGCGGCGCGTGGGCGGAGCGCGTACCCCGTTGCCCGATGTCGCCTCGGACCGCGATCCTGGGGGGAAGGCGGCGAGGAACGAACCGCGGGAGCGTGGCGTTGACCCGATGAACGGCCGGAACCGGCCGTAGGAGGGGATCTCGGTGCACCACCACAACCGGCTCAAGACGACGGTCCTGCTGGCCGGCCTGTCGGCGCTCCTGCTCGTCGCGGGCTACCTGATCGGCGGCTCGGGCGGCCTGGTGGTCGCGTTCCTGATGTCGCTCGGCATCAACGCGTTCACCTACTTCAACAGCGACAAGCTCGCGCTGCGGTCGATGCGCGCCTACCCGGTGACGGCGCAGGAGCAGCCGCGCGTCTACCGCATCGTCAACGAGCTGTCGACGAGCGCCGGTCAGCCGATGCCACGCCTGTACGTCTCCCCGACGAACGCCCCCAACGCGTTCGCGACGGGCCGCAGCCCCGAGCACGCGGCGGTGTGCTGCACGCAGGGGATCCTCGACCTGCTCGACGACCGCGAGCTGCGAGGCGTCCTCGGCCACGAGCTCTCCCACGTCTACAACCGCGACATCCTGACCGCGTCGGTCGCGGCGACGCTCGCCAGCGCGATCATGTTCCTGGCCCAGTTCGCGTACTTCTTCGGGGGATCGCGAGACGACGAGGAGCGCAACCCCCTGGCGCTGATCGGGGTGGTGATCCTCGGCCCGCTGGCCGCCTCGCTCATCCAGCTGGCGATCAGCCGCTCCCGTGAGTACCAGGCCGACGAGTCGGGGGCGGTCCTGACGAGGGACCCGCTGGCCCTGGCCAGCGCGCTTCGCAAGATCGAGCTGGGCGTGGCCCAGGCTCCACTGCCCCCGGAACCGCGCCTGCAGACGACGAGCGCGCTGATGATCGAGAACCCGTTCCGCGGGGGCGCGGGACGGCTGTTCTCCACCCACCCGCCGACGGCGGAGCGGATCGCGCGGCTGGAGGCCATGGCCTACGGCGGGTACCGGCCGACGCCGTAGCCGGAGGCCGGACCCGAGAGCGGTGGTTCAGCGGTAGTTGACGAACTGCAGGGCGAGGTCGAGGTCAGCGCCCTTGACCAGCGCGATGACCGTCTGGAGGTCGTCGCGCGACTTCGAGGAGACCCGCAGCTCCTCGCCCTCGACGCGGACCTTGACGCTCTTCGGGCCCTCGTCGCGGATCAGCTTGCCGAGCTTCTTGGCGTGCTCGGTGTCGATGCCCTGCTTCAGCGCGGCCGTCAGGACGTACTCCTTGCCCGACGCCTTGGGGTCGCCCGCGTCGAGCGCCTTGAGGGAGATCCCGCGCTTCACCAGCTTGTCCCGGAAGACGTCCAGCACGGCTTTGACCCGGTCTTCGGAGTTCGCCCGCATGACGACCGACTCGCCCGACCAGGCGATCGAGGCGCCGACGTTCTTGAAGTCGTAGCGCTGGGCGATCTCCTTGGCGGTCTGGTTGAGCGCGTTGTCGACCTCCTGGCGGTCGACCTTGCTCACGATGTCGAAGCTGCTGTCCGCCATCGGGGGCTGCTCCTCAGAGGTGAACGGGTGCGGGTCCGGCTGGGCTATCCTGCTCGACGCTTGGACGGCAGGTTGCCCGAGCGGCCAAAGGGAGCGGTCTGTAAAACCGTCGGCTCAGCCTACGTTGGTTCGAATCCAACACCTGCCACGACGCCTCAGGCGGGCGCGCAGGCCACCATCAGCTGGAAGCCCAGCGAGGCGGCCTTGCCCCCGCTGTTCCAGGTCCCGACGAAGACCCCTCGCGGGTTCCCGGAGCGGGTGGCCGTCGTGACGAAGCCCGGCGCGGACGCCGCGGTCCCGGGATCGCCGACGCTGCCCACGTAGGCGCACCTGCGCACGTCCACCCCGAAGTCGACCTCGTAGGCGCCGGTCGTGATGGCCTTGGCGGAGGCGCCGCTCGTGCCGCGCGCCACGCTGCCGTTGGCGCGCACGACGGCCCAGAGCACCCGCGGCCCGCAGGCGGTGCCCCCGCTCGACCGCACCCGGGCGATGGTGCCGCCGCGCCCGCAGCTGCTCACCACCCTGCGCTGCAGCTGGCTGGAGGTGAGGCCGTCCAGCAGGTCCGCGTTGAGCCCGGGCACCTTGTTGGTGTTGCCGCTCACCGACAGCGGCGCGCTGGTCCTCGAGTGCGTCCGGAGCCGAAGGGCGGCCCCGCCGCCGGAGTTGGACAGCGTCGTCGTACGGCTGGCGGCGTTGGCCCGTCCCAGCAGCAGTGCGCCCCCCGTGGCCGCGGTGGCGGTGCCGGTCGCGGCGACGAAGAGGGCGAGGTAGGCGACGACCACGGCGTGGCCAGGACGGCGTAGGCGCATGAGACCCCCTGGGGTGACGGGCGAGCGGGTGCTCAGCCGTGGAGGGCCAGCCTGGCAGAGGCGGCTCGGAGGTGGGGCGACCGGCCAAGCGGGGCCGCGATCAGGGTCGGAACGGCGGCCGGGCGACGTGTAACCTTGCTGCCCGCCGGCCCCCATAGCTCAGTCGGCAGAGCGTCTCCATGGTAAGGAGAAGGTCTACGGTTCGATTCCGTATGGGGGCTCGAGGAACAACCCGGCCCGGCTTCGGGGTTGTCCGGTTCCAAGGGCGGAGTAGCTCAGCCAGGTAGAGCAAGCGGCTCATAATCGCTGTGTCGCCGGTTCAAGTCCGGCCTCCGCTACGACGCCCGCGGGGCGCTCGGGGATTTCGCGCCCCGAGTCCCGCCTGCGTACCCTTGGCCCGCCCTGCGGGCACGCCGTACGTCTTCGAAGGAGTTCTCCCCGTGGCAGCGACCGACGTCCGTCCCAAGATCACGCTCGCCTGCGTGGAGTGCAAGCACCGCAACTACATCACCAAGAAGAACCGCCGCAACGACCCGGACCGGCTCGAGCTCAAGAAGCACTGCCCGAACTGCAACCGGCACACGGCGCACCGCGAGACCCGCTAGCCCATGCCGCTGGACCCCGCCTTCGTGGGCCGCAGCTACCCGGCGGCCGGCACGTACCTGGTCGGGCGCGAGAAGGTGCGCGAGTTCGCGACGGCGATCGGTGAGCGCCACCCGTACTGCCATGACGTCGAGGCCGCCCGAGCCGGCGGCTACGCCGACGTCGTCGCTCCGGTGACCTTCGCCATCGCCGTGAGCGCGCAGTCGCTGGCCGAGGTGTTCGCCGACCGCGAGCTCGGGCTCGACTTCTCCCGGGTCGTGCACGGCGACCAGTCCTTCGCGTACGCGCGTCCGCTGGTGGCGGGCGACGAGATCCGGGTCACGACCACCATCGACAGCATCAGGTCGGTGGCGGGCAACGAGGTCCTCGGACTCAGCACGGAGCTGGTGACGGTGGCCGGCGAGGCGGTGTGCCGCACCTCGGCCACCATGGTCGTCCGCGGGCCGGAGGCGTCGTGAGCCACCCGGAAGCGGTCGAGGTCGGGGACGCCCTGCCCGCGCGGACCTTCCCTGTCACCCGGGCCGATCTGGTGCGCTACGCGGGAGCGAGCGGCGACTTCAACGTCATCCACTGGAACGAGCGGGTCGCCCGGGAGGTCGGCCTCCCCGACGTGATCGCGCACGGCATGCTCACGATGGCCCTCGTGGGGCGGGCCCTCAGCGAGTGGGCGGGGGACCCCACCGCAGTGAGCGACTTCTCCGTTCGCTTCACCCGGCCGGTCGTGGTGCCCGACGACGAGGTGGGCGCCACCCTCGAGGTGGGCGGGACCGTGAGCGCGGTCGACCCGGAGGCGGGAACGGCGAGGATCGACCTGGTCGCCTCCTCCGGCGGAGTCACCGTGCTCGGCCGTGCACGGGCGACCGTGCGTCTGCCGCGACCCTAGGCTGCACGGCGTGCGCCTCGCCGAGCTGACCACCTTCCGGCTCGGGGGCCCGGCGCGCCGCTTCGTGGCGGCCACGACCGAGGCCGAGCTGTGCGAGGCCGTCCGGTCCTGTGACCTGGCGGGGGAGCCGGTCCTGGTGGTGGGCGGCGGGTCGAACCTGCTGGTGGCCGATGACGGCTTCGACGGGACCGTCGTACGGGTCGCCACCCGCGGGGTCCGCGTCGAGGCGGACAGCTGCGGGGGCGCCTGGGTCGAGGTGGCGGCGGGGGAGCCGTGGGACGGCGTCGTCGCCCGCGCGGTGGACGAGGGGTGGTCGGGGGTCGAGGCGCTCTCGGGGATCCCGGGGAGCACGGGGGCGACGCCGCTGCAGAACGTGGGCGCCTACGGCCAGGAGGTCGCACAGACCATCGCGAGGGTCCGCCTGCTCGACCGTGCCGACGGTTCGCAGCGCACGCTCACGGCCGCCGAGTGCGCCTTCGCGTACCGGTCGAGCGCCTTCCGGCACGATCCGCGCTGGGTGGTGCTGTCGGTGACCTTCCAGCTTGGGCTCACGGCGCTCTCCGCCCCCGTCCGCTACGCCGAGCTGGCCCGCCGCCTGGGCGTCGGCGAGGGTGAGCGGGTGCCCGCGGGCGAGGTACGGTCGGCCGTCCTCGACCTGCGGCGCGGCAAGGGGATGCTGCTCGACGAGGCCGACCACGACACCTGGAGCGCGGGCTCGTTCTTCCTCAACCCGGTCCTCGACGACGAGGACGTCCCGCCGGAGGCGCCCCGCTATCCGCAGGAGGGCGGCCGGGTCAAGGTCCCGGCGGCCTGGCTGGTCGAGCGGGCCGGCTTCTCGAAGGGCTGGGGCGAGGGCCCGGCGCGCGTGTCGACGAAGCACACCCTGGCCCTGACCAACCGCGGAGGGGCCACGACCGAGGACGTGCTCGCCCTCGCACGAACGATCCGCGACGGCGTCCAGGCGCGCTTCGGCATCCGGCTCGAGCCGGAGCCGCGGCTGGTCGGCTGCGCGCTGTGAGTCGACGTCAGCCGATCGCCTCGCCGAGCAGCTTGGCCATCCTCGAGACGCCCTCGACCAGGTCGTCGTCGCCGAGCGCGTAGGACATCCGCAGGTAGCCCGGGGTGCCGAAGGCCTCTCCCGGCACCACGGCCACCTCGGCCTCCTCGAGGATGAGCTCGGAGAGGTCCGCGGAGCTGGCCGGGCGCCGGCCGCGGATCTGTTTGCCGAGCAGCCCCTTGACCGAGGGGTAGGCGTAGAACGCCCCGAACGGCTCCGGGCAGGTCACCCCGGGGATCTCGGACAGCATCGCGACGATGGTGCGCCGCCGCCGGTCGAAGGCCTCACGCATCGCGGCGACGGCCGACAGGTCGCCGGAGACGGCGGCGAGTGCCGCGACCTGGGAGACGTTGGCGACGTTGGAGGTGGCGTGTGACTGCAGGTTCGTCGCCGCCTTCACCACGTCGTCGGGACCGATCAGCCAGCCCACCCGCCACCCGGTCATCGCGTAGGTCTTCGCGACGCCGTTGACCACGACGCACTGCTCGGCGAGCTCGGGCACCAGGGTCGGCATGGATGCGAACCTCGCACCGCCGTAGGTCAGGTGCTCGTAGATCTCGTCGGTGACCACCCACAGGCCCCGGTCCAGTGCCCAGCGGCCGATCTGCTCGACCTGCTCCGGGGGGTAGACGGCGCCCGTCGGGTTCGAGGGGGACACGAAGACGACCACCTTGGTCCGCGGGGTCAGCGCCGCCTCGAGGTCGGCCACGGTCGCGAGGTAGCCGCTGGCCTCGTCGGTGGGGACCTCGACGGGTACGCCGCCGGCGAGCCGGATCGACTCCGGGTAGGTCGTCCAGTACGGCGCCTGGAGCAGGACCTCGTCGCCGGGGTCGAGGAGGGTGGCGAACGCCTCGTACAGGGCCTGCTTGCCGCCGTTGGTGACCAGGACCTGACCGGCGCGCACGGTGTACCCGCTGTCGCGCGCCGTCTTGGCGGCGATCGCCTCCTTGAGCTCGGGCAGCCCGCCGGCGGGGGTGTAGCGGTGCCACCTCGGGTCGCGGGCGGCGGCCACCGCGGCCTCGACGATGTAGTCCGGGGTGGGGAAGTCGGGCTCGCCCGCGCCGAAGCCGATCACCGGGCGCCCGGCGGCCTTGAGCGCCTTGGCCCGGGCGTCCACGGCCAGGGTCGCCGACTCGGTGATGGCGGAGATGCGGGCGGACACGCGCCGGGCGGGAAGTGCCATGCGCCCATCGTGCTACAGCCGCGGGCCGGGGCTCGACCCGGTTCGTGGCCGGCCCGTCGCGGTTCGACCCCGCCTCCGGCAGGCCGTACACTCGGGGCTCTGGTGGTTCGCCACCCTGCGCGAGCCTGCCCGCGTGGGAGCGGGCCCGCCGTAGGGCCGTAGCTCAATTGGTCAGAGTCCCGGTCTCCAAAACCGGTGGTTGGGGGTTCGAGTCCCTCCGGCCCTGCTGCCGCACGATCGAGTTCGGAAGGTGAGGACGAGTGAGCCAGACCAGCGGCGTCACCGCGGCCCCCGAGCGTGGCCGGTCGCGCCCCGAGGACGCGCGCGGACCGCGCAGCTGGCCGAGCCGGCTCGCGCTGTTCCTCCGGCAGGTCGTCGCCGAGCTGCGCAAGGTGGTCTGGCCCACGCGCAGCCAGCTGATCACCTACACCACCGTGGTCCTCGTGTTCGTCCTCGTCCTCATGGGGATCGTCGCGGTCATGGACCTCGCCTTCGCCAAGCTCGCCCTGAAGGTCTTCGGGAGCTGAGGCGCGGACCCCAGGGTCCGCTCCGCAGGCCGTCCCGAGCCACGACCGACCGCCCGAACCAGCCCGAAACCAGCCCCGAAACCAGCCCGAAACCAGCCCCGAAACCAGCCCCGAAACCAGCCCCGAAACCAGCTAAGGAAGCCCCACCGTGACCGACCCCGAGCTCCAGGAGCTCTCCGACCCCGCCGACCAGGCCCTGCGCCTCGACGGCGCGCCCGTCGAGGCCGCCGTGGACGAGGCGGCTGCGGACGAGGCGGCTGTGGACGAGGTGGCTGTGGACGAGGTGGCTGTGGACGAGGCAGCGGGCGACGAGGCATCGGACCCCGCCGAGCTGGAGACGGCCGAGCTGGAGACGGCGGAGCTGGAGACGGCGGAGGCCGTGGCCGAGGAGGCCGAGGAGGAATCGGCCGAGCTGGAGACGGCGGAGGCTGTGGCCGAGGAGGCCGAGGAGGCCGAGGAGGCCGAGGAGGTCGACCCGGTCGAGGAGTTCCGCCGGGCCCTGCTCGTGCAGCCCGGCGAGTGGTTCGTCGTG